>JBEBWQ010000036.1:0-14085 GCA_040392075.1 Microbacterium sp. | reverse complement strand
CGTCGGCGGCCCGCTCCATCTCCACCGGGTCGGTGATCGAGTGCTTCTGCTCGGCGGTCAGCGACAGCGGCGACCAGAAGCGGGTGTTGTCCAGAGCCGCCTCCCGGGTGTGCTCGTAGGAGAGCTTGATCTCGATCATCCGGTCGACCGCGGCCGGATCCTTGCCCGCAGCCGTAGCGCCCTCCTTCATGGCGGGCATCAGCTGCTCCGAGTACAGCTCAGCGCCCTTGCCCGAGGTGCAGATGAAGCCGTCGCCCGCACGGCCGGCGTACTTGGCCATCTGCGGGCCGCCGGCGGCGATGTAGATCGGCACGCCGCCCTCCGGACGGTCGTAGATCGAGGCGTCGTGGGTGGAGTAGTACTCGCCCTCGAAGCTCACCCGCTCCCCCGCCCAGAGCGCCCGCATCAGACGGACCGCCTCACGCAGGCGCGCGTAGCGCTCCCTGAACTCCGGCCAGGTCTGCTCGCCCGCGCCCTGGAATCCGGTGGCGATCTCGTTGAGCGCCTCGCCGGTGCCGATCCCGAGGATCACCCGCCCGGGGTACAGGCACCCCATCGTGGCGAAGGCGTGCGCGATGACCGCCGGGTTGTAGCGGAAGGTCGGCGTGAGCACGCTCGTGCCCAGGCGGATCCGCGAGGTCCGCTCGCCCACCGCGGCCATCCACGACAGCGAGAACGGCGCGTGGCCGCCGGTGTGCCGCCACGGCTGGAAGTGGTCGCTGACGAACGCCGACTCGAAGCCGTGCCGCTCCGCGCCGACCGCGAGCTCGACCAGCTCACGGGGGCCGAACTGCTCGGCGGAGGCCTTGTACCCCAGGGTGAGACTCATGCTTGTCCTTTCCTCACGTCGTCCGTGCTCTGCTGCTCCGCGGCCGCGAGCCCCGCCGCGTATCCTTCGCGCCGGCCCTGCTCGATCGCCTCCTCGGTGCCGAGGCGGAACATGTCGTCGGCGCCGAGGCGCACGATGGCGGCGGCCCCGGGAAGATCGAGTCCGCCCACGAGCCGGCCGAGGCCGCTCACGACGGCCACGGGGCGCTGCTGCGTCTTGTGCTTGACCAGCTCCGCGGCGGCGGCGAGCTCGTCGGCCACGCACGGCATCGTCACCGCCATGGTCTGCCCCGCCGCGTCCGCGACGCCTCGGAGGTCCTCGATGACGTGGACGCCCGCGGCGCCGATCGCGACATCGGTCTGCCCGGCCCGCCAGGGTCGGCCGAGGGTGTCGGTGATGACGACGCCGATCCGCAGGCCCGTGCGGGCGCGCAGATCCCGGGCGATGGTCCGCGCCGAGGCGTCGGGATCCTCGGGAAGGAGCAGGATCGTCCCGTGCGCGGTGTTGCTCGCGTCGACCCCGGCGGCGGCCGCGACCACGCCCAGGCGGTTCTCCACGATGCGCAGCGTGTGACCGTTCCGCTCGCGCGACGCGACGACCCGCACCGTCTCCTCCGCGATCGCCTGCTCCCGTTCGGCGGCCGGGCGGGTCCGCCCCTCCGCCTTGGAGAGCACCTTCGAGGTGATCACGACGATGTCGCCCTCCTCGAGGGTCCCGGCCGCGGCCTCCAGGACGAGCTCCGCCAGATCGTCCCCGGGCACGACCTCCGGGATCCCGGCGAGCGCGCGGACGCGGAACTCCGAGGCGATGCCGCTCATGCGCGCACCTTCGGGATCACGTCGCGACCGAACACGTCGATCCACTCGTCCTGGCCGGGGGCGACGTTGTGCAGGTAGATGCGATCGAAGCCCAGGTCGACGTACCGCTGGATGGCCGCGCGGTGCACGTCGGGGTCCGCCGAGGCGACGATGCCGGTCGCCACGTCCTCGGGACGCACCAGGCGGGCGATCTGCTCGAACTCGAACGGCGAGCGCACGTCCGAGCGGGAGAACCGCAGCCCGGCCTGCGGCCAGGAGGCGACGGCGTGGCTCAGGGCCTCCTCGTCGGTGGGGGCCCAGGACAGGTGCAGCTGGACGATCCGCCGCAGCCGGCCCGGATCACGCCCGGCCTCCCTCGCGCCCTCGGAGAAGCGGCTCAGCAGGGCCTCCAGCCGCTCCGCGGCGGCGGGGGTCGTGACCAGTCCGTCCGCCACCCGGCCGGCACGCCGGGCGGTCTGGGGACCGGCGGTGGCGATGCAGATCTCCGGGGCGACCTCGGGCATGGTCCACAGCCGGGTCGCCTCCATCCGGAAGAAGGTTCCGGAGTGCCGCACGTCGCGTCCCGCGCGGGATGCGACGAAGAGCTTGCGGATGATCTCGACCGCCTCGAACATGCGCTCGATGCGCTCGGGTGCCTCCGGCCAGTACTGGCCCGTGATGTGCTCGTTCAGCGCCTCCCCGGAGCCGATGCCGAGCCAGGCGCGGCCCGGGAAGAGCGCACCGAGGGTCGCGGCCGCCTGAGCGACGACGGCGGGGTGGGTGCGGAAGGTGGGCGTGGTCACTCCGGGCCCGAGGTCTCCGCGGGTGACGCCCCCGAGGGCACCGAGCATGGTCCAGACGTGGGAGGCCGCGCCGTGCCGGGGCAGCCACGGCTGGAAGTGGTCGCTCGCCATCACGCCGCGGAAGCCGGCGGCCTCCGCGCGCTGCACCAGCTCCAGGATCCTGTGCGGCGGATTCTGCTCGAGCATGGCGGCGAAGCCGATCTGCATCGTGCCTCCGCTCCCTCGCGTCCCTCACGGGCGCGATCCCTGCGCCTCGTTTCTCCAGTATTCGGGGAGAGGATCCGCCAGGCAAATCGGTCACTCCCCACCCGCATCGTATTCCCGAAGGCGGAACCCGACCGAAATCCTGATACTCGGCTGAGAATCACGGGTGATATTTTCGCTCTTCTCTTGACCTCTGACGGGGTCGGCGTAGCATCCCGGGAAAGGCCCGTTCTTGGGGGAACGGGTTTGGGGAATGACCCGGCTAGGGATTTATTGGCACGTCGACCGTGCTCTTCCGTGATGCCCGGGCATATGACGAGGGAGACCTCGTGATGCCGAGGGGCGGCACGGCCGATCACGGCCTTTCGAGGGCAGCGCTGTGAGCAGTCCGCCCTCGCGTACACACATCATTTCGCCTCGCCTGCGCGGATAGTCCGCCGCGAGGCACATTGAGCCCGTGAGGGAGCGGGCGCGGTGCGCTGCGCCCGATTCCGTGTCGCCGAGAGCGACCGGCGGGGGGCCCACCGCGAAGGGGGAGGTCGTTTCACATGAGCAAGCACTGGGGTTCTGTACCGGAGGTCGGGACCGAGAGAAATCGGATTCGATCGCGGATCGCCGCACTCGCGGTGATAGCGATGCTGTTCTCCGGCGCGCCGGCCGGCGCCTGGGCGGCGGACACCGCCGATCCCGGAGGAACCTCAGAGACCACGGATACGGGCGGCGGGGAGCAGGGCGGCGGCGAGCAGGCCGACCCCGCGCCGATCCCCTCGGTGCTGCGCTGGGAGGTGGTCGACGCCGGCGGCGTCCTCATCTCCGGCACGACCGTCGAGGTGCAGGGCCCTGCCGCACCGGTGACCGTCGTCGACAACACCGGCCAGGACGGCTACGACGGCGCGGACACCGACCCCGCCGCGGGCGCGTTCCTCGTCTCGCAGTGGGGCGCGGACGCCGTGCCCGCCGACACCGCCTACCTGATCCGTGCCGTCGTCGCCGACGGATACCTGGTCGGCGACGACGCCGACGCGCAGCAGATCGTCTCGGTGCCCGAGACGGACGGCAGCATCGCCTCGGTGACGCTCACCGCGATCCCCGCGGTCGACGACGACCAGGAAGGTGAGGACCAGAAGGCCGAGGGAGACGACGCCCTGGGCGAGGTCGGCGTCTTCTCGATCCCCAACCCGGCACCGGTCGATCCGGGCTTCACGACGCTGCGCATCACCAAGCTCGGCGCTCGCAACGGCGACGGCAGCGTGTCGCCGCTGGAGGGTGCGACCTTCTCCGCCTACCCCTCGACCCGCGGCGGAGCACGTTCCGGCGCGACGACGCTGACCTGTACGACGAACGGGAACGGCGAATGCGACATCGTCGTGCCCGCGCGCACCGGCGGCAGCAACGGGTCCACGCAGGGCTACTGGGTCTACGAGACCGCCGCACCATCGGGATGGAACTCCGTGGGCAACCTCGGTCTCGGCAACTATGACGGCGCCAAGACATCGACGCCCTACTCGTTCTTCACCAACAACGTGTCCAACAGCGCCACGATCTGGGAGATCACCGAGGACGCGACGGGATATGTGGGCAGTGGATCGAACCCCAGCTCCACCACGCACACCGCACAGAACGGCTTCGCCAACGTTCGCGCGAACGCGGATTTCCCGGAGTACTGCGGTCTGAGCATCGCCATCGTGTTCGACAAGTCGACGTCCATCAACTCGTCCGAGATGACGAGCATGCGCAACGCGGCGCTCGGGTTCATCGGCACGAACGGGCTCGGTGGCACCCCGTCCTCCGTCGCCCTCTACAGCTTCAGCACGACGGCCACGAAGTTCCTGGATCTGACATCGATCGCATCCAATCAGACCACCGTGACCAACGCGATCAACTCCCAGATCACCGGCTCGGGCGACGGCTACACCAACTGGGACGATGCGATGCGCAAGGTCGCCTTCAACGGCGACGAGACCTATGACGTCGTTCTGTTCCTCACGGACGGCGATCCGACCGTCAACGGGACGAGTGGGTCGAACATCGAGACCAACATCGGCTTCCGGAACATCGAAGAGGGCGCCTTCTCCGCTAATGCGGTCAAGCAGATGACCGGCCCCGCCGGCGACCGCACGAAGATCGTCGCCGTGGGCATCGGCCTGGCGACGAACTCCTACCTCAACCTCATCGCGATCTCCGGACAGGCCGCAGGCGACGACTACTTCACGACCGACTTCGCCGGCCTCTCCAGCAAGCTGAGGGAGATCGCGCTGAAGAACTGCGGCGGCACCGTCACCGTGGTCAAGAAGACGATCGACGCGAATGGTGCCACGATCGAGGAGCAGGCCGGCGGCTGGGAGTTCACCGGACAGACCGACGGCGCCTACATCGAGACCCCCGGCGGGAACGTCGACACGCTGGCGCAGACCACGCCGACGGAGGGCCAGACGAGGGCGGTCAACTTCGCGGTCGATCTCGCCGGTGTGGAGAGCACCGGTCGCGCCCTGACGATCACGGAGACGCAGCAGCCCGGTTTCACCCCCGACAGCGTGACCTGCACCGGTGCGACTCCGACAGGCGACGCAGCGAGCTTCTCGGTGAATGTCACCGTGAACGACATCATCAGCTGCACGGTCGTGAACCGGCTGGTGCCCACCTACACCGTCACCGTGCAGAAGCACTGGGTCGACTCGGTCCCCGGGGACACGGCGGACATCAGCCTGACCGGGACGGACGGCGGCACGGCGACCGCGCCGGACGCCAATGACGCGGTCGTCGTCGGCACCTTCCGGGCCGGCGACTCCGTGACCGTGTCCGAGGTGCTGGGCGCGGGCAACGCGGGCTCCTACTCGAAGGCCCTGACGTGCGACACGTCTCCCGCGACGACCGGCATCGACACCGCGGGGTTCACGATGCCGGCGCAGGACGTGGTGTGCACCTTCACGAACACCAACGCGAAGCACGACGTGACGCTGGTCAAGAAGTGGGTCGACGGGCTTCAGGGCGACACCGCCGAGATCACGGCGGGCACCACGAGCAAGACCTCGACGGGGAACGGGGCGCCGGTGTTCACCGACACGGCGAACCAGGTGACCGTCAGCGTCGCTCAGGGCGCGACCATCGACCTCTCCGAGGTGCTCGGGACCGGCAACACCGGCTCGTACAGCACGACCTTCGCGTGCACGACGGGCACCGTGACGGGCAGCGGCACGAGCCACACGCTCACCGTCCCCGCCTCGGACGTCACCTGCACCTACACGAACACCGCGAGCGCGGCCGAGGTGACCCTCATCAAGAACTGGGCCGCCTCCTCGTTCGCCGGCGACACGGCCGACCTCGACATCGCGGTGAACGGCACGTCCGCGGAAGACGGCACCTCGACCGCGCCGAACCCCACCACCCTCACGCAGAGCGTGCGGATCGGGGACGGCGTCACCCTCTCGGAGACGCTCGGCGCAGGGAACACCGGCCAGTACGACACCTCCTGGGTCTGCACCGGCACGGACGCCCCGGCAGACGGTCAGACCTCGACGACGTTCACCGTCACCGGGGCGACCAGCTGCACGGTGACCAACACCCCGAGGACCGTGACCGTCACGGTGAACAAGACCTGGGTCGACGGCTTCCCCGGCGATGTCGCCGACATCACCGTCAACGGCGCCTCGGGCACGTCGACCCTCGACGACCCGAGCGGCAATGAGACCGACACCGGCGTGGTGACCACCTCGGTGCGCATCGGCGACACCGTGGACATCGCCGAGACGCTGCCGGACGCCAACACCGGCCGCTACGACTCCGTGTGGGCCTGCAGCACGCAGGCCGCGGGGACCGGCACCACCATCGCCTTCACCGCGAGGGCGGACGTGGTCTGCACGTTCACCAACACGGCGAGGACGCATCAGGTGACGCTGCAGAAACAGTGGGTCGACGCGATCCAGGGCGACACCGCCACGCTGCAGATCGACGCCGGAACGGGCGTCGTGAGCACCGCCAACGGCGACGCGGGCTCCTGGATCGACACCGCGAACCGCGCGACCGCGACGGTGCGCGTCGGCGACCCGGTGGCGCTGGCCGAGACGGTCGTCTCGCACAGCGGCAGCGAGTACACGTCGAGCTACACGTGCACGCCGACCGGGACCGTCGATGCCGGCACCGGAACCGGCTTCAGCATCCCGAGCATGCCGGACGCCGACGTGGTCTGCACGTTCACGAACGGGAACGCGCAGGGTCAGCTCACGCTGCACAAGAGCGTCACGAACGACAACGGCGGCACGGCGGCGAACACCGACTGGACGCTGAGCGCCGCGGGCATCGTCACCATCACCGGCGCGGACGGCGACGCCGCCGTCACCGATGCCTGGGTGCCGGCCGGCGACTACACGCTGAACGAGACGGACGGCCCCGCCGGCTACTCGTGGACGCACGTCGCCTGCACCGTCGGCGACGGCCCGGCGCAGGATCTCGCGAAGGACGACAACGGGAACTACGTCGTCCCGGTGGCCGCGCAGGAGAACGTCGTCTGCACCTTCTACAACGACGACATCGCCCCGCAGCTGACGCTGAGGAAGACCGTCGACAACACGGGCGGCGGCACGCAGCCGTCCACGGCATGGACGCTCTCGGCGACCGGCGACGGCGGGTTCTCACAGCCGGCGACCCAGAACGTCACGGCCACCTCGTCGACGACGCCGACCAACCCGGTGAAGGCGAACGTCGCCTACGCCCTCGGCGAGTCCGTCATCCCCGGCTACACGGCCGGCGACTGGACCTGCACCGGCGGCACCCTCACAGACGGCGCGGTGAAGCTGCCGCTCGGAGCGGACGTCACCTGTGCGATCACCAACACGGCGATGCCGTCGTCGGGCACGGTCGTCAAGTCGGTGCAGAGCGCGACACAGCTCGCGGACGGCACCTGGGAGATCGTCTACGACGTCGTGGTGACCAACACCTCGGCGGCGACGACCCTCACCTACGACCTCACGGACACGCTGAGGTTCGGCGCCGGCATCGACGTCGTGGACGCCTCCTGGACCGGGCCGAACGGCCCCGGCACCTTCACCGGCTCCTCGGCGACGCTCGCCGCCGACGCGACTCTCACGACGGCCGTCGGCACGCACACCTACACGGTGACGGCGCACGCCACGGTGGCGAACTCCGCCGCCGGCTCCGACACCTCGGTGTGCTCGTCGCAGGACGGCGACCGCGCTTTCCGCAACACCGCCTCGATGACCGCGAACGGCGAGACCACGCACACGGACGCCTGCGCCCAGCCGTGGTTCCCGACCATCGTCAAGTCCGCCTCCGCGCCGTCGCAGAACGACGACGCGACCTGGAACGTGTCGTACACCGTGACGATCACGAACCCGGGACCGGGCGAACTGGCGACGATCCTGCGGGACGCCCTCCCGGCGGCGCCGTCGGGCTGGAGCTACGCGGGCGGCGTGTGGAACGTCGCGGCCGTGGGCGCAGCGCCCGCGCCGACCGCACCGGCCTTCGCGCCGGGCGCTGTCGCCACGATCTGGTCCGGCATGCAGCCGGTGGGCAGCTACGCCTACACCGTCAGCGCCGTGCTCGTGCCGTCGGCGACGGCCGTCCCGATCGACTGCCAGGTGCAGGGCGGCGGCCTGAAGAACACCGCGACCGTGATCTCCGGGGAGGTGACCAGGAGCGACACCGCCTGCATCACCGTGACGACGCCTCCCGTGGAGGTGACCAAGACCGTCGCCGGCTCCCTGCAGCTCGAGGACGGCACCTGGCAGATCGACTACACGATCGTCGTGCACAACACCAGCACGACCAGTGCGACGGTCTACACCCTCGCCGACACCCCGCAGCTCGGCACGGGCTTCACGGTGGTCAGCGCCGACTGGCAGGACGGAGCGCCCACGGCGGACACGCCGATCGCGGCGGACGGCACGGACACGTACACGTTCCGCATCGTGGCGGCCTTCGATCCCGTCGTGACGGACCCGCAGCTGGTCTGCCTGCCCGATGACGGGGGCGGCGCGTTCTCCAACGGCGTGGTCGTGACCTTCCCGGGCGGGACCGACGACGGCTTCGCCTGCGCGGAGCCCGGGCAGCCCTCGGTCGTCAAGACGGCGCAGCCCTCGGTGCAGAACGCCGACGGCACGTGGACGCTCAGCTACCGGGTCGCGGTCACCAACCCGTCGACCATGCCGCTGGCGTACACCGCGACCGACACCGTCGCCGCGCTGCCGAGCGGCGTGACCGGCGGCACCTGGACGGCCACGGGGCCCGAGGTCACCGGCGGTGGCACCGGAGCGGTCGTGGACGGCTGGGCGGGTGCGGGTGCGCTGGCGACCGGGTACTTCCCCGGCGGAGCGACGCACACCTACACCGTGTCGCGCACCGTGGACGTGGCCTCCTCCGTCACCGATGCGACGCTGACCTGCGGGGAGAACCCGAACCAGGGCGGCGGCGTGTGGAACACCGCGACCGTGAGCAACGGCGTGGGCGGCGGGGAGGACAGCGACTGCGCCGAGATCGAGCGGCCGGGCGTCGACGTCGCGAAGACCGTCACCTCGACGGTCCAGCTCGCCGACGGCACCTGGCAGATCTCCTACCGGGTCACCGTGACGAACCGTTCCGACGAGCTCCTCGCGGTGTACAGCCTCACGGACGAGCTGGTCTTCGGCGGCGGCATCACGATCCTGGACGGCGCGGACGCACCGACCTGGGCCGGCCCCGGCGGCAGCGGAGGCACCTTCACCGGCACGAGCGCCACGCTCGCGACGGACCGGGTGCTCGCCGCCCGCGACGGCGATGCCGGAGTCGACGTCTACACCGTGACGGCGACCGCGACGATCGACGCCGACGCCTGGAGCGGCGACACGCTCATCTGCAGGCCTGCGGGCTCGGGCGAGGCGGGAGGATTCCTCAACGTCGCGACCGTGACCGCGAAGGGCGTGGCGGCATCGGCCGACGACTGCTCGACGCCGAAGCTGCCGACGATCGCCAAGACCGGCACGAGCGTCACGCAGGACGGCGCGAACCCGGACAACTGGATCGTGAGCTACCAGGTGACGGTCACCCCGAGCGGGTTCGACACGTTCTACACGCTGCAGGACGTGCCGGGCTTCGCCGACGGCGTGACGCTGGGGGCGGGCACCGCGCAGCGGACCGACATCGCCGGCCAGCCGATGCTGCCGATCGCCTCGGGAGCGGCGTTCCCCGCCGCCCCGGTCGCGCTCGGCGCCGCCGACCTGCCGCACACCTGGACGGTCACCTGGCAGGCGGCCATCCCCGGGGGCATCACCCCGCCGGGAGCGGACGTCTGCGGTGAGCGGCCGACGCCGGGCAAGGGCTTCTACAACCTCGCGGAGCTCCTGCAGGGCGGCACCGTCATCGACGATGACGACGCCTGCCTCGACATCACGCCGCGCGTCTACCCGACGATCACCAAGACGGTGACCTCGGCGGCGCAGGGACCGGACGGCACATGGACGATCGCGTACGACGTCGCGGTCTCCCTCGCGCCGGAGGGTCCGGGCAACCCGGACGGCCTGTCGGCGAAGTACGACCTGACCGACACGCTGGCCTTCGGCGGCGGGATCACCGTCGACTCGGCCACGGTCACCGGTCCCGGCACCCCGGGAGCCTTCTCGGGCGAGCCGCCGACGGCGACGCTCGCCAGCGGCCGGACCATCGTCCCGGGCGCGACCGACACCTTCACGGTGACGGTGGAGGCCACGGTGACCACGGCCGCGATCGAGGACGGGACCACCGAATGCCTGCCGGGCTCCGCCCCGGATGCGGGCGGGTTCCTCAACACCGCGGTGCTGAGCTCCGGCGGGCAGACCACGCCCGTGCACGACTGCGCCGAGCCGGTCTTCCCGACGATCGAGAAGACCGGGGCGGAGTCGCACCAGAACGGCGACGGATCCTGGTACGTGTCGTACGAGGTGACGGTGTCCTACCCGGAGACGGATCAGGAGCCGGAGCCGAACCCGGTGGCCTTCACCCTGACGGACGCTCCGTCCCTGCCCGCGGGCGTGACGGTGGCCGACGGCTCGACCTGGAGCGTCTCGGGGCTCGACGGCGCACCGGTGGTCGAACCCACCTGGGACGGCACCGGGACGTGGGTCATCGGCGAAGGAACCCTGCCGCCCGGCGGTCAGGCGCGCTACCTGGTGACGACGAACGTGGTCGTCGCGCCGAACCCCGAGGGCTACGAGTTCACCACCTGCGATGACACGGACACCACAGGCATCCTGCTGCCGAACACGGCGACGGTGGTCTCGGGCGCCTACTCGGCCAGCGACGACGGCTGCACCACGGTGCTGCCGCAGCCGAGCTGGACGGTGCACAAGTCCTCCTCTCCGGAGAGCGGATCGACGGTGCGTCCGGACGACACGATCACCTACACCCTGACGGTGGAGAACACCGGCCAGGTGCCCCTGGAGGGCGCGGTGATCACCGACGACCTGTCGGACGTCGTGGACGACGCGACGGTGAGCCTGCCGCTGGAGCCGGGCCTCAACCTGAGCGAGGACGGCAGGACGCTCACCTGGACGGTCCCGACGATCGCGGCGGGCGGCGAGCCGGTCACGGCGTCGTACACCGTGACGGTGGACGCGGACGCGTGGGGCGCGACCCTGCGCAACGTGATCACGGGCGACGGGCCGGTACCGCCGGCCGACTGCCCGGCCATCCGGCCGATGTCGGAGACCGGGACCGAGGGTGCAGACCCGTGCTCCACCGAGCACTTCGTGCCGGAGTGGACGCTGCAGAAGTCGAGCAACCCCGCCTCCGGCAGCCAGGTCTCGCCGGGCTCGACGATCACCTACACGCTGACGGCGCGCAACACCGGACCGGTCGCGGTCACGGGTGCCACGGCGACGGACGACCTCTCGAAGGTGCTGTCGAACGCCACCCTGGTCGAGCCGCTCCCCGCGGGCCTCACCCGGAGCGGGAACACCCTGACCTGGGCGATCCCGGACATCGCGGTGGAGGGCACCGCGACCGTCTCCTACACGGTGCGGGTGAACAGCGGTGCGAACAGCGTGACGCTGACCAACGTCGTCACCCCCGGCGACGGCGGAAGCTGCGTCGAGAGCTGCACCACCACCCATCGGACGCCGCCGCCGGCCCCGCCGCTGCCCATCACGGGCGAGGGGATCTCCGCGGCACTGGTCCTCGCAGCCATCGCACTGATCGGGCTCGGCGGAGGAGCGCTCCTCATCGGACGCCGCCGCCGCGCGGAGAGCGAGGTCCATGAGAGCTGATCCGAAGTTCCCCTAGCGGGCGGAGGGCGGTCTACCCCCAGGGCCGTCCTCCGCTCTTGTGCGCGCCCGCTTCCGGTGGGCGCGCACCGGTGCGCCCGCTCCGCCTCCCGTGCGCGAGGAGCTCCGGAAGGACCGCGACGAACCGCCGGCCTCGCACGCAGGGCGCCCGAGGGACCGCGGGCTAGCGGCGCTTGAGCGTGGAGAAGATCCCGCGCAGGACCTCGCGCACCACGGTCTGGCCGGCGCCGGAGCCGAGCACCTGATCGATCGCCGAGTCGGGCCGGCGCGGGGCGCGGGGGGTCGTGGATCGCGTCGTCCGCGAGGACGGGGCGCGGGGGGTCGTGATCGAGCGCTCCAGGTCCCGCAGCGCCTTCTCCTGCGCCTTCGCCGCCGCGGCCTGGGCCTTCGCCGCCGCGGCCTCCGCCTCCGCCCGGGCCTGCGCCGAGGTCGCCGCCGCCATCTTGGCGCTGAGCACCTCGGCGGCCGAGTAGGGGTCGAAGGGAGTGCCGTACTGCGCGTTCAGCGGCGAGGCCGCGACCGCCGCCTGCATCGCCGCGGCGTCGGTCGGGGACATCGAGGCCTGCGGCGCGCGCAACCGGGTCCACGCGACCGGCGTCGGGGCGCCGTTCTCGTTCATCACGGTGACGATCGCCTCGCCGGTGGCGAGCATGGTGAGCACCTCGGCGAGGTCGTAGCCGGAGTTCGGGAAGGTCGAGACCGTCGCCTTCAGCGCCTTGGCGTCGTCGGGGGTGTGCGCACGGAGCTGGTGCTGGATGCGCGAGCCGAGCTGGGCGAGCACATCGCCGGGGACGTCCTTGGGGGTCTGGGTGACGAAGACGATGCCCACGCCCTTGGAGCGGATGAGCCGGACCGTCGCGACGATCGACTCCAGGAACGGCTTCGAGGCCCCACGGAAGAGGAGGTGCGCCTCGTCGAAGAAGAACACCAGCTTCGGCTTGTCGAGGTCGCCGACCTCGGGCAGGTCGTTGAACAGGTCGGCCAGCAGCCACATGAGGAAGGTGGAGAACAGCGCCGGCTTGTCGTAGACCTCCGGGATCTCCAGGAGGCTCACCACCCCGCGCCCGTCGGCCGCGGTGCGCAGCAGCACCTGGGTGTCGATCTCCGGCTCGCCGAAGAACACGTCGGCGCCCTGGTCGGCGAAGGCGATGAGCTTGCGGAGGATCACCCCGACCGTCGCCGGGGAGAGGCCGCCGAGGTCCTTCAGCTCCGCCTTGCCCTCGTCGGAGGTGAGCCACTGCAGCACCGCGCGGAGGTCGGCGAGGTCCACCAGCGGCAGCCCCGCCTTGTCCGCGTAATGGAAGACGAGTCCCAGGCTCGACTCCTGGGTGGCGTTGAGGTCGAGCACCTTGGACAGCAGGAGCGGTCCGAAGCTCGTCACGGTCGCCCGCATCGGCACGCCGGTCCCCTGCCCGCCGAGCGTGAAGTACTCCACCGGGAAGGAGGCGGGCGTCCAGTCCTGACCGATCGACGCGGTCCGGGCCAGGAGCTTCTCGCTCGATGCCCCCGGGGTGGCGATGCCGGAGAGGTCGCCCTTGACGTCGGCGGCGAACACGGGCACGCCGGCGGCCGAGAGCTGCTCGGCGAGCAGCTGCAGGGTCCGGGTCTTCCCCGTGCCGGTGGCGCCGGCGACGAGGCCGTGCCGGTTGAGCATGCCGAGGGGGATGCGCACCGGGACATCGGCGCGAGGGCCGCCGTTCATCAGCGCGCCCATCTCCAGCACCGGCCCGCTGAATTCGTAGCCGGCGCGGACGCGCTCGGCCTGCTCCGCCGAGAGCGGGCCGTCGGCGGGGACGGGGGGCGCGGGAGCAGGCGACGGTGGAGCGGTCGGGGATGCGGATGCGACACCCGGAGCCGGAGCGGCGGGCGTCTCCGAGGGGGCGGCGACCGGGGCGGGAGCGGTGGCCGGGACCTCGGCGGTTGCGGGAGGCGCAGGCGGCGCAGGCGACTCCGGAGCCGGGGCGGCCGTCGGGTCGTCCTCCGTCGGCACGGAGCGCGCTGTCGGCTCCGCGGACGCCGTCTCGGCGACGATCGGGGCGGTCCCGCGCCCCGCGGCCGCGGCCTCCGCCGCGGCCAGCGCCGCCTGCGCGTCGGCGAGCGCCTTCCGGGCGGCTTCGAGCTGGGCGGCGGCGTCCTCGGTCATGGCTCCGAGTGTAGCGGCGACGTCCGACGCTCCCGGGGTACGCCTGCACGTCCGCTCCCGA
>JBEBWQ010000035.1:0-14250 GCA_040392075.1 Microbacterium sp. | reverse complement strand
CTCGCCTCGCGGGGGCGGCCCGTCACCGGCACCCACCGCCGGATCCGGCTGATCACGCCGTCGATATCGAAGACGTGCGATGTATAGGCGGCACCGTCCTCGTCCATCCGCCTCATCATGGAATACAACAGCAGTCCGGTCGCAGGATCTGCGCCCAGCCGATAGTGAGTGCGCTCATCGCCGGAGACGACCCGGGCGAGGCTGTAGGGCTTGCCCACTTCGAAGGAGCGCTTCATCGTGCCCTGCGTCGCCCTGATGCTCTGGGCGAAGTCCTTGACGGCCTCGGCTTCGGGCCGGTCACCCAGATTGCCGATCTCGCGAACGAGGTACGGCACCCACGCGGGATCGTCGTATCGGCACTCGTATCCCATGCGGATCCGGGGACTGGAGCCGTAGTGCACCTCATAGATCTGCCGTCCCTCGCCGTCCTGGAGCGTGATGAGCTCATCGCCCACCCGATCCGGTTCATGCGCGCCTGTCTGCGCGTTCCAGACAGTGCTCGCGTCCACGTCGATCCGCCAGGTTCCCGTGAAACCGATTCCCATCGCTGTCAACCTCCTCGCTGATTCCGGCCGTTTCTCGGCTAGGCCCTCCCCGAACGCTCATCCAGATGAACCGGACCGGTCCCCTTAGAGCACCCTGCCCTGCATCCCCGCCCTCTGCACGCCCGGGATGCCCGCAAGCTCCCCGGCAGCCTCCAGGAGCTGCGGCACGCCCTCCGCGAGAGAGGGCCCGAACGTCACATCGTCCGGACGCTCGCCGTCGAGCCATCTGGTGTAGATCGCCTCGCAGAAGATCGCCGCCTTCCAGAGGGCGAGCGCCTGATACCACGGGAGCGGATCGAGATCCAACGGCATCTCCTTGCGGTATGCCTCGATCAGCGCGTCGCGCCCGGGGAATCCGCGCTCGCGGGTGATCGAGGTCAGTTCCATCGGCGTCGGCGTGCTCGTCTTTTCCGCATAGGTCGCAGTGAGGTAGCCGAGATCGGACAGCGGATCACCGAGCGTCGCCATCTCCCAGTCTAAGATCGCGACGACGGTGACCGGTGAGTCCTGGGCGAACATCAGGTTGCCGATGCGATAGTCGCCATGCACGACGGAGACCGCCTGCGACTCCGGACGATTGCGCTCCAACCACGAGCCGATGAGCGCGACCTGTGGGAGGTTGCGGCGCGAGTTCACGTTCCAGAGATCGCCGAACCGTGCGACCTGACGGCGCAGATAGCCTTCCGGCCGACCAAGGCCCGAGATTCCGCCGCCGGTGACATCCACCTGATGGAGCCGGACGAGCGATCGGATCGTCTCCAGGGAGATCGCGCGTCGCTGCTCGGGGGCGTCGAACTGTCGCGGAAGCTCATCGGTGATGACGATTCCGTGGAGGTGCTCCATCACGTAGAACGGGACGCCGAGGACGCCGGCATCCGTGCACACGTCGAAGACCTCGGGAACCGGCACTCCCTCCGCACGCAACAACCGCTGCATGCGAGCCTCTCGCACCATATTGTGCGTGGACTTGGCGATGGGGGGACGAGGCCCCCGCCGCAGGACGAACGAGTCATCCCCTCGCTGGATCTTGAAGGTGATGTTCGACTGCCCGTCGCCGATGCGCGACCAGCTGATCGGACCCCGCCCGAGACCGACCGCATCGAGGTGCTCCGTGATCGCATCGACGATGAGCAGCGGCGGTCGCTCCATCATCGCCGCCCGTTCCCTCGTCGCAACGACTTCGACTCCGTCGGGCACCGTTTCCATCAGCCCGCCTCACCGTGCGACGTCACGACATCGAGCCGCGCGGCCCCGCCCAGGACGGCGCGAGAGCGCGTGGACGCGGCCCGCCGCGCGATCGCCCACTTGTGCGTCTCGTTTGCTCCGTCGTAGATGCGGAACGGCCGAACCTCGTTGAGGTAGGCAGCGAGCGGAAGCCCGTCGGAGACACCGTCGCCACCGCAGATCTGGATGGCACGATCGATGACCCGGAAGATCGCCTCCGAGCAGTGCACCTTCGCGACCGAGGAGAGAGCCGTTCCCTTCCTCGGATCCGTCTCCAGCAGGTTCGCCGTCTTGGCGATGATCGCGTCCGAGGTCTCGATGTCGATCACGGAGAGCGCAATCATCTCCTGCGCGATTCCGAGATCGGCGATGAGCGCGCCGAAGACCTCCCGATTGTTCGCGCGATCGAGCGCATAGTCGAACGCGCGCCGCGCGAGCCCGAGCCAGCGCATGCAATGCGTCAGACGGGCGGGACCGAGACGTTCCTGTGCGTAGCGGAACCCGAGGCCCGGTTTCCCCAGCACACCGTCGTCGGGCACGAAGAAGTCGGTGAAGGAGAGGTGCGGATGACCGCCCTCGATCGACCGATCGATCGTATGGATGTGCTCGCCCACATGGAGGCCGGGGCGGTCCATCTCGCTGATGAACATCGTGGCCCCGGCCGGAACGTCCGCATACTCCGCGTTGCGCGCCAGGATGATGACGACGCCGGCGCCGTCCGCGCCGCTGATGAAGCGCTTGTGGCCGTTGATGAGCCAGCCGCCGTCGACCTTCGTGGCGAGAGTCTGCAGCGCGGCCGGATCCGATCCGGCACCGGGATGCGGCTCGGTCATCGCGAACGACGAGCGCACCCGGCCACTCGCAAGCGGCGCGAGGAAGTCCTGTTTCTGCTGCTCCGTTGCGATCAGGCCGAGCATGTGCATGTTGCCCTCGTCGGGCGCCATGCAATTGAGCGCTGCAGGTCCGATGGGCGAGTAGCCCGCTTCTTGAAGGATCGGCGACCAGAACCGGAGAGGCGTCCCGAGGCCGCCCAGGTCGCGGGACACGAGTGGCGCGAAGACACCTGCAGCCTTCGCCTTCTCCTGCAGGGCGACGCGCTCTTGACGCGGCAACCAGTCCCCCGGGCGCGGCTCGGCAGGGATCACGATCTTGCGGATGAAGTCCCGGGTTCGTAGGCGCAGATCCTCGATCTCGGCCGGATACTGGTCGCTCATGCGCGCCCCCTCAGCGCCTCGTATGCCGATCTCATGCGGTTCCTCCTGCCGCCAGCAGCCCGCCGTCGAGGGTGAGCACCTGCCCCGTGACCCATGACGCATCCTCGGAGAGGAGATAGGCGACTGCCGCTGCGATGTCGTCGGGAACTCCCAGGCGCCCCAGCGGATAGGCGGCGGCCACCTCTGCTTCTTTGCCTTCGTACAACGCCCGGGCGAACTGCGTCCGAACGACCGCGGGCGCGACCGCGTTGACGCGGATGTCCGGTCCCAACTCGACCGCGAGCGTCCGGGTCAGGTGGGCGAGTGCCGCCTTCGTCACGCCGTACCAGCCGATTCCCGGCGAGGGAACGGCCCCGGTCACCGACGAGACATTCACAATGGCACCACCGCCTTCCCTGAAGCGGAGATCGGGATGCTTCAGAGCGCCCTGCACCCATGCGAGGGCGCCAACCAGGTTGACCTCGAGGATCTTCCGGGCGATGTCGAGGTCGAGGTCTTCGAGTGGACCGTACGACGGGTTGATCCCCGCATTGTTGACGACGAAGTCAAGCCCGCCGAACTCCGCCGCGATCCTGTCGAAGACCTCCGCGCGATGGGCGGGGGCATCCGCCTTTCCGGCGACGGCGATCGCCGAACCGGAGGGGAGAGAGGCGAGCGCTTCGGCGAGCGCTTCCTCGCCGCGCGCAGTGATGCACACGCGCGCGCCCTCTTCGACGAGACGCGCCGCGATAGCCAGACCGATCCCACGGCTCGCGCCGGTCACGATCGCCGCGCGTCCCTCGAGACGAGCAGGGTGATGTGGACTAGGCAATGGTGCACCTCCGAGAAATCGCCATTATGGCGAGCGAGCGAACGCTAGGTACCGTAAGCTTCGAGTAACCAAGTGTCGTCTGTCAAGTTGGACCGGGACGCGCACAGGCATCCGTAGACCAATGGAGGTTAGTGGAGTGGTGATGGACAAGACGTTCGCGTCGCCCGTCGCGGCGGTGCGGGACATCGCCGACAGCGCATCGATCGCTGTCGGCGGTTTCGGGCTCTGCGGCAACCCGATGCAGCTGATCATGGCGATCCTGGATCTCGGCATCGATCAGCTGTCGATCGTCAGCAACAACTGCGGGGTCGACGACTGGGGCCTAGGCATCCTCCTTGCGCAGCGGCGCATCCGGAAGATGACCTCCTCCTACGTGGGGGAGAACAAGGAGTTCGAGCGCCAGGTATTCTCCGGCGAGCTCGAGGTCGAACTCACCCCCCAGGGAACGCTCGCCGAGCGCCTGCGCGCAGGCGGTTCGGGGATCGGAGGGTTCTACACCCGCACCGGCGTGGGCACGCAGGTCGCCGAGGGCGGTCTCCCGCAGCTGTACGACGGCGCCGGGGGCGTGGCCCAACTCTCGAAGCCGAAGCCGACCCGTGAGTTCTCCGTGCGCGGCGAACCCCAGACCTTCGTGCTCGAGGAGGGGATCGTCACCGACTACTCCCTCGTGCACGCGAAGCGGGGCGACCGGCACGGCAACCTCATCTTCCATCGGTCTGCCCGCAACTTCAATCCGCTGGCTGCGATGGCCGGGCAGATATGCATCGCCCAGGTCGAGGAGCTCGTGGAACCCGGCGAACTGGATCCGGACGACGTCCACCTTCCCGGCGTGTTCGTCCACCGCGTCGTCGAGGTCGGCCCGGACATCGAGAAGCGCATCGAGCGGCGAGTGACAAGAGGAGGTGCCTGATCATGGCATGGTCACGGCATGATATCGCGGCCCGCGCGGCCCAGGAGCTGATCGACGGATCGTATGTAAACCTCGGCATCGGGTTGCCCACGCTGGTGCCCGCCCACGTGCCCCCGGGGACCACGGTCGTGCTCCAGTCCGAGAACGGCATCCTCGGCGTCGGCGACTACCCGCGGGAGGACGAGGTCGACCCCGACACGATCAACGCCGGCAAGGAGACCGTGACCCTGCAGGACGGCGCCTCGATCTGCGACTCGGCGACGAGCTTCGCGATGATCCGCGGCGGCAAGATCGGGACGGCTCTGCTCGGCGGCATGCAGGTGTCGATGGCGGGCGACCTCGCGAACTGGATGGTCCCGGGACGCATGCTCAAGGGCCCGGGCGGTGCGATGGACCTCGTGTACGGTGCCGAGCGTGTGATCGTCCTGATGGAGCACGTTGCGAAGGACGGCACGCCGAAGCTCGTCCCCGAATGCACGCTCCCCCTCACCGGTCGGGGCGTCGTCCAGCGGATCATCACCGACCTCGGCGTCATCGACGTCGACGACGAGGGCTTCCTCCTGGTCGAGCTCGCGCCCGAGGTCGAGGTCGACCAGATCACAGGCAAGACCGGCGCACCGCTCCGTGTGTCGCCGGCCCTGATCGCCAACGAGGTCGAATCGGATGTCGCGCGCGCGTGAGCTCGCGGAGATCGTGCGACCACGTCCGATCGTCTGGAACCGCACGACGCGGCGGCTCTCCGGGGCTCAGACGGTCGACGATCTGCGCCGGATCGCGAGACGGCGCTCACCTCGATCGATCTTCGACTTCGTCTCGGGCGGCGCAGACGGCGAGGTGTCGATCCGGCGATCGCGCGAAGCTCTCGACGCGGTAGAGTTCTCGCCCCGCGCACTCCAGGACGTGTCCCAGGTCGACACCACCTGCACAGTCCTCGGCGAAGAGTCGTCCATGCCCGTCGTGCTCGCGCCGACCGGCTTCACCCGGGCGATCCACCACGGGGCCGAATCGGCTGTCGCGCGCGCGGCGGGGCGCGCAGGCGTGCCCTATGCGCTTGCCACAATGGCGACGACCTCCGTCGAGGACATCCGGGCGACCGCGCCCGGCGCGCAGCACTGGTTCCAGTTGTATCTCTGGCACGACCGGGTTGCGAGCGAGCGCCTGCTGGAACGCGCTCGCGAGCTCGGCATCCGCACCCTCGTCGTGACCGTCGACACGCCGGTGGCGGGAAATCGTCTGCGCGACAGGCGGAACGGGCTCACGCTCCCGCCCTCGCTCACCGTCAAGACGGTGCTCGGCGCGGCGACGAAACCGAGCTGGTGGGTCAACTACCTGCTCCACGAAGCACCCCGGTTCGCCGCTCTCGCCGAGTTGAGCGGCTCGATCGAGGACATCGCGGGCCGCGTGTTCGACGCCTCCGCCGGTCCGCGCGACATCGAGTGGCTGCGCTCCAGGTGGCAGGGCCGGCTCGTCGTGAAGGGCATCCAGACGATCGAGGACGCCCAGATGCTGGTCGATCTCGGCGTCGACGGGATCGTCGTGAGCAACCACGGCGGACGGCAGCTCGATCGCGGTCGCGTGCCCATCGAGCAGATTCCCGCGATGAAGCAGGCGATCGCAGGACGGTGCGCGCTGCTGGTGGACGGCGGATTCCTGTCGGGTTCCGACGTCGCGGCAGCCGTCGGGCTCGGCGCAGACGCGGTGCTGATCGGACGCGCCTACCTCTACGGCCTGATGGCGGGCGGCGAGGACGGGGTCGAACGTGCGCTGGAGATCATCCGGGGAGAGCTCGTCCGCACACTACGGCTCGCCGGATCCCCGACGCTCGCAGATCTGCGGGGACGGGTCGCACTGCGCTCACCCTGATCCGCGTCCTCACATCAGCACGTTCACGCGCCCGCCGTCGACGAGGACCGTCTGCCCGGTGATGAAGCCGGCTCGTGCCGAGCAGAGGAACGCCACCGCGGCGGCGACCTCCTCCGGTGTGCCCGCTCGTCCGAGCGGGACGGGGGCCAGCCGCTGCGTCATCATATGCTCCAGGGAGACGCCGCGTTCGGCGGCCAGGGAACGATAGGTGCGTCGGAAGGAGGAGTCCTCCCCTCCGTCGATCGAGCCCGGGGCCACCGAGTTGACGGTGATCCCGAACCGGCCAAGATCGTTGGCGAGCGTGCGCGCCAGTCCGATGGCGGCGGGGCGAGCCAGGTTGTGGAGGACCATGGAGATGTCCTTGTGCGGTTCCTTCGCCGCGATCGAACTCACGTTGACGACCCGGCCCCACGCTCTCGCGCGCATGTCGGGGACGACACGGCGCACGCACCAGACGAATCCCAGGACGACACGCCGGTGCGCCACATCGAACTCGTCGTCGGTCGCCGACTCGAACGTGGAGTCCGGCGGGCCGCCGTTGTTGTAGACCAGGATGTCCGTTCCACCGTACTCTGTCGAGACCTGCGCGAACAGCGCTTCGATGGACTCCTTGTCCGTCACATCCGCGACGATCCCGGACACGTCGAGCCCCTCGGCGCGCAGATGGCGGACGGTATCGTCCAGGCGGACGGCGGAGCGGGCGACGAGGATGGCCCGCGCTCCTTCGACAGCGAGTTCACGCGCGATCGCCCGGCCGAGACCACGTGAGGCTCCGAGGACAACAGCCGTCTTTCCTTCGAGCCCCAGGTCCATACCGGTACCGTTTCCTACGCCTTCGCCGAGGCCAATGGCTCGACGTCGGCGGTGATCGCGAACCGCGGCGCGATCAGCGGCCGGTTCTTGTTCAGCTCGCGCGGATGATTCCACGCCACGAGGGCGTCGATCTGGTCACCCGTGCGCGCGACCGCCACGAAGCGTCCCTCGCTCGGCTCGCCCGCAATGTACTCGATCTCGCTGGTCTCTTCGACGATTCCCAGCACCTGCACTTTGACGTCGTACTGGTCGGTCCAGAAATACGGCACCGGCGCATAAGGCACGTTATCGCCGAGGATGTTCGCGGCCACGACCACACCCTGCTGAGTCGCATTGGTGCGATTCTCGAGGCGAAGCTGCCTGCCCAGTCCGGGGTGGTACCACCGTGCGATGTCGCCGACGGCGAAGACGTCCTCCCCCGCCCGGCAGTGGGCGTCGCACACGACGCCGTCACCGATCTCGAGCCCTGCCGTCCCGGCCAGCCACTGCACCCGCGGAGCTCCGCCGATCGCGACCACGACGGCGTCCGCCGGGAGCCGGGCATCTCCCACATCCACTGCGCAGACGCGCCCGTCCTCTTCCTCCATCCCCTGCACGCCGGTCCCGGTGAGCACCCGCACGCCGTGCGACTCGTGCAGACGCTGCACCTCTCGCCCGAGGGAGGGGCCCAGCTGACGTTGCATGGACGTCGTGAACTGGTCGACGATCGTCACCTCCGCACCCATCGACCGCGCCGTGGACGCGACCTCGCTTCCGAGAACGCCGGCACCGATCACGACCAGCCTGCGGACGAAGCCCCCGGCAAGCTCGTCACGCAGCCGGAGGCTGTCTCGGATCGAGTGGATCGTGTGGACGCCCCCAGGCTTCGCCCATGCCTGCGGCAGCTTCGGCTGCAGGCCGGTGGCCAAGACGAGCTTCTCATAGTCGATCCGCTCCCCACTGCTGACCATGACCCCGTGACCGGGCACATCCACCCCGACTGCGTGGCCGGGCACGAAGTTGAGCCGGAGCTCCTGGATCTGCTCGGCCGTCCGGAGGTGCGCCTGCGCGGGCTGCCAAGTGCCCGCGAGCACCTGCTTCGACAGCGGCGGCCGATCGTACGGCGGCTCCGGATCGTCCGAGATCATCGTGATGTCGCCGCTGTAATCGCGGGAGCGCAACCGCTCGGCGACCGCGAGACCGCTTGCGGACGCTCCGACGACGACGACGCCGCTCATTTCTCGAACGCTATCGCTGCCACCGGACAGGCCGCGATGGCATCGCTGATGTTCGCACGCTCCGACTCGGGCGGGTCGTCATCGAGAAGGACGACGATCGCGTCCTCATCCCGCTGGTCGAAGACCTCCGGCGCCGCGAAGACGCACTGACCGGCTCCCACGCACTTCTGCTGATCGATCGCAACTCTCATGATCGTTTCCTCACTGCTGATGAATCCATTTTCGCTAATCGAGCCTCTCCCGGAACCCTGCGGGAAGACACAGCACAATCGGGTCCAATTCCGTTCCGGCGGAATAGACGCCCCCGAACAGGGGCACCCCCTCGGGAGCCAACTCAAGCGCCAACTCGCTGGCGCCCGGCTTCCGCGCCGCGATCGCGGCGAGGGGCGTGACGACGACTCCGAGGGGAACCCGGTCGCCATCGACATCCACCGAGACCGCCAGGCCGCTGCCGGTGCGGGTGATCCACGGGTTCGCGACACTGAGGCGAAGGAACCCTCCGTGTCCCTGGAACAGCGCCTCGCCCTCGAACTTCAGGCGAAGCGGGTCGCTCCCGAACCCCGGCGATCGGGCGAAGCGGAACCGTCCGTCATGCCAGCTCGCCGGCGAGCCGAAAGAGACCGTGCCGCCCGTCCGCTGCACGTAGTCGATGAAGGGAGTGCGAATCCCCCACAACAGTCCCGAATCCTCGCTCACTCGTCACGATTCCTCTACCAGACGACGGGAACCGCTTCGGCACCGTAGGCGATCGTCTCCGGCTTGAAGTGGATGTCGCGCATCGGGATGGCGAGCCGCATGTTCGGGAATCGTCGGGGCATCTTGGTGAAGACGGTCTGCAACTCCAGCCGCGCCAGCGACTGGCCCAGACACTGGTGCAGGCCGTTGCCGAAGGCGACATGCCCTCGCGCATCGCGGCGGATGTCCAACCGGTCAGGGTCGGGGAAGCGAGCCGGGTCGTGGTTCGCGGACGCCTGAGGAGCGATGACGCCTCGGCCGGCGGGGATCACCTGGTGACCGACCGGGATGGGAGCGAGCGGCAGGCGCATGTGCGACGTGTGCGCGACGCTCAGGAAGCGGAGGATCTCCTCCACCGCTGACCGGACGAGCGCATCATCATCGGTCGTGGCGAGATCGCGCCAGGCATCTCCGTCATCGAGCAGTGCGACCGTGCCGAGGGTGATGGCGTTGGCCGTCGTCTCGAAGCCTGCGGAGATCACCAGGTGCAGGGTGAGGATGACCTGTGCGGTGGAGATGTGGCCCGGTTCTATCTGCTCGCGGATGAGATGGCTGATCAAGTCGTCCCCGTCACCTCCGGTGCGCTCCTCGATCTTCTGCGCGAAGTACTCCTTCATGTCGTCCATGGCCGCCACGATGTCAGCGGGGTCGCCCTGATCGTTCATCCATCGGTGCACCCGGTCGAGGATGAAGTCGGCGTCTTCGAAGGGAAGGCCCATGATATCCGTCACGACCGCAGCCGGAAGCTGCTCGGAGAACTCCGTCAACAGCTCGGCGCTGCCGTTGGCCTCCATCCTGTCGAGGAGGCGGTCTACCGTTTCTTCGATGAACGGCTTGGACTGCATGACCCTTTTGGCTGAGAAATAGGGCGCCAGCATCGCGCGCTGGCGATTGTGCTCCGGATTGTCCAGCCGATCGATCGTCGGGCGAGAGCCGCGGTTGGCTCGGGTCGAGTCGCTCGAGTACGGGAAGCCGGGCTTCGTGCCGTCGGAGGAGACCTCCGGGTGAGTCAGCACTGCGACGACCTGTTCGTACGTGGTCGCAAGGGTGACCGGCAGTCCGTCGTACATGCTCATCTCGACGAGCTCGCCCGTCTCGCGGATCTCCGCCAGTCGCGGGGGCGGGAGAAGCGGGTTCTGCGGATCCCGGGCAAAGGGCCACACATCATTCGTCTTCTTCAAGGGTCCAGCTCCTTTCTGCGTGAACATCGGCGGCCACGCTCGGCGACGATCTTCATCGATCTCATCGCCGACCCGTCTCGGTCCGCTGCGCCTGCGGGCCGATCCGCTCGATCGACGATTCCATGTCCTGCAATGCTAACACCTAACGAACACTCGCTCGCTCGGGATGCAGGTCGTCGAAGAACGGGTTCACCGCCACATCCGGGTCGATGACGACCTCCACCAGCAGAGGCCTGCGCGCACGCTCACCGAGCACCCGGGCCAACTCCGCGAGATCGCCGCGGTTGCGCACGGTCATCCCGAGACCACCCAGGCCGACGGCCGCATCGGCGAACGACGGCCAGTCGAACAGCGCGAGCCCGGCGTCACGACCGTGGCGCTTCAGGTGGTAGTACTCCGGTCCGTACCCCCGGTCGTTGATGACCACCAGGATCACGTCGAGATCGTGCCGCACGGCGGTGCTGAACTCCGTGAGGTTCATCATCGTGGCACCATCTCCGGCCACTACCAGCGTCGTATCGTCGGGGTTGCCGACAGCCGCTCCAAGACCGGTACCGAGCGCCAGCCCGATCGCACCGAACGACGCGGTGACCAGCATCCTGCGCGGGTCGTCGACGTCCAGGTATCTCGCCGGCGCGCTCATGAACCGTCCCGCATCCGAGACGACGCTGCGGCGCGGGGGCAGCATGTCGTTCAGGCCGATGAGAAAGGTGCGCAGATCGATCGACGAGTCCTCGCTCGCGTCGCGGAACTCGTCCTCCGGGCGCCAGCGCGACAGCTCGCCGGCGGCCGTCCGCGCGAAGGCCGACGGCGTGTGCCCGGCAAGGCGTATGCCGATCTCGGCGATCGCGACCGCAGCATCCGACACGAGCGGAACGTCGACCGGCGTCCATCTGCCGATCTGGTCCGGATCGAGGTCGCAGTGCAGCACGCTCTTGCCGGCGAAGAGGCGGTCGAGCCCGTTCGTGAACCGGTTGAGGCTCGCACCGAATGCGACGATGCAGTCGGACTCGCCGATCACATCCCTGGCGACGTCGGTGGCGAAGTGCCCGCTGACTCCGATGGCCGCGTCGTAGCCGTGGAAGAGCCCCTTGGCCTGAAGCGTCGTCGCCGTCGGCGCACCGAGCGATCGCGCGAGGCGCATGAGATCGTCACGCGCACCGGCGCGGACGACACCGCGACCGCCGATGATGAGGGGCTTGCGCGCGTGACGCAGCACGTCGACGAAGTGACTGAGCTGCTCCTCAACGGGGCCGACGCGCGGACTCGGGGCGCGCGGGACGGGGGGCTCCTGCTCTCCGGCCGGCTGGTCCATCCAGTCGTACGGCATCTCGAAGATGACGAGCCCCTGCCGGGCATCCGCTCGGCGCAGCGCCAGCGACAGGTCCGCGACGAGCGCCTGGGGCGAGCGGGCCCTGACGAAATCGGCCCCGACGACGCCCGCGAGCGTTCTCTGGTCGAGCCGCTGAACATGCGATCCATCGCTCTCCGGCGGGACCCCGGTGATCAGCAGGAGAGGGCTCCGACTGCGCGCCACCTCGACCAGGGCGGTGACGGCGTTGGTGAGACCGGGCCCGCACGTGACGGTGACGGCCCCCGTGCGACCCGTCGTTCGCGCATAGCCGTGGGCCATGAGCACGGCTGAGTCCTCACGGGCAGCGGAGACATAGCGACCGGGCGTGTGCCGGACATATGATTCGATGACGAGCATATTCGCGTCGCCCATGACGCCGAAGAGGGTTTCGATTCCCTCGGAGTGGAGTTGCCTTGCCAGCACTTCATCGGTGGTGGACACGGGATCGTCGCTCCTTCGCGCTCAGGACAGGTCACAGCACCCAAGCAGACCGCTCCTCCCGGCGTCAAACACGAGTCCCACCATGAGCGAGCGCTCGGTATAGTGAGTAGGCGGCTTGCGACGCCCGCTGACAGGGCATCTGCCGGCACTCGACGAGGAGGCCTAACGTGAGGTTCGTGCGTGTGGGACCGATGGGTTCCGAGATCCCCGGCGTCATCCTTCCAGGAGAGGACCATGCCCGGGATCTGTCCGGCATCACCGCCGATATCGACGGAGGTTTCCTGTCGGCCCTGGCCGAGTTGAGGCCGCGTATCGAAGCCGGTGATCTGCCGCCGCTGGAGCGGGCGGGAACCCGGTTCGGTCCCCCCATAGCCAGACCGCACGCGGTCTATGCGATCGGGCTGAACTACCGGCCGCACGCGGAAGAGACCCAGCTCGAGCTGCCGACCGAACCCCTCGTGTTCAGCAAAGCGCCCAACAGCCTCTGCGGCCCCGAGGATGACGTGGTGCTGCCCCCGGGATCGGAACAGGGCGACTGGGAGGTTGAGCTCGGGGTCGTCATCGGCTCGCCGGCATACCTCCTTCCCGACGAGACGGCCGCCGATGCGGTCGTCGCCGGATATGTGGCATCCAACGACGTCTCCGAGCGCGGCTGGCAGTTCGACCGGGGCGGGCAGTGGATGAAGGGCAAGTCGTTCCCGACCGCCAACCCGCTGGGACCGTACCTGGTGACTCCCGACGAGGTGCCGGATCCCCAGGCTCTCGCCCTTACCCTGGCCGTGGATGGATTGACCCGTCAGAGCAGCAACACCGCGAACATGGTGTTCGGCATCCGCCACCTCGTCTGGTACCTCAGTCAGTTCGTCCGGCTGGAGCCCGGCGACCTCATCAACACCGGAACTCCGGAGGGCGTCGCCATGGGAATGGTCAAACCGGTCTACCTGACGGACGGCGACGAGATCACGCTGGAGATCGCGGGAATCGGCCGGCACCGCAATCGCGTGACGATACCGGCACGACCGTGACGAGCGGTGTCAGGCGCTCGTCGGTCGGGGGATGAGCTGCGAGTCGTAGACGTCGAATGCCTCCGAGCCCGACGCGTGACGGGACGACCCGATCGCTCCCCCATCGATGCGGATGTCGCATCCGTTGATATACGTCGCCTTCGACGAGCACAGGAACTCGACGAGGTCAGCGATCTCCTCCGGATCTCCCGGGCGATGCCCTATGGCCGCCTCCGCGAGGAAGTTCGCCTTCCCGAGCTTGCTGCCCAGCGCGCCCATCGGCGTGTCGAAGTTTCCTGGAGAGACCGACACGACACGGGCACCCTTCTCCGCCCAGGCGCGGGAGCGGGCCTCGCACTCGAGGATCACTCCCCGCTTCGCGATGCCGTACGCGGTGTGCGCATCGATCTGCGGACCCCACCTCTCCAGCACTGCCGGCCAGGCGCGGGCGCCTCTGTTCTCCGACAGGAGCCTGTCGGTCTGCTCCGCATAGCCCCGGCGATGCCCACCCGTCGAGGATATGCAGACGGCAACCGCTCCCGGCCCGGCGAATGGCAGGAACCTCTCCAGCAGAAGGACGGTCGGCATGTAGTTGATCTCGAAGGTACGGGCCGCATCGATGGCGGGGCTCCATACACCGGCCATGTTGACCAGAGTCCCGAGCGCGCCGTCCGTCGCCGCAACGAGATCATCGATGAAGTCGGGGCTCGAGATGTCGCCCGGCAGTGCCCGCGCGGAGGTTCCTGCCGCAACGAGACCTTCGACGAGGTTGTCCAATGCCCCTTCATTGAGGTCCGTCAGCAGAAGATCGGCCGAGCGCCCCAACCGGCGGGCGACGGCGCGGCCCCGCGCGCCAGCCCCCCCCGTGACGACGCCGGGCAAGTTAAACACCCCACCCAAAAGTGGGACTCACAGACAGGCGGGGGTCCCCGCCCAGC
>JBEBWQ010000034.1:0-14266 GCA_040392075.1 Microbacterium sp. | reverse complement strand
GCGGTCGCCGGCTGCGCGGTCGCCTCCGTGCGTTCCTCGGGGCGGGATGACCCGGTGAAGAACGCCTCGATCAGGCGGCGGAGGTCGAGCAGGTCGCTCACTCCGGCGAGCTCGCGCGCGGAGTGCATCGAGAGGATCGGGATGCCCGCGTCCACCGTGCGCAGGCCCAGTCGCGTCGCGGTGATCGGGCCGATGGTCGAGCCGCAGGGGACGGCGTTGTTCGAGACGAACTCCTGGCTCGCCACACCGGCGGCGCCGCACCACTGCGCCCAGGCGGCCGCGCCCACCGCGTCGGTGGCGTAGCGCTGGTTCGCGTTGATCTTGAGGATCGGACCCGAGCCCAGAACCGGCTGCACAACCGGGTCGTGCTTGAAGGCGTAGTTGGGGTGGACGGAGTGGCCCACGTCGCTGGACAGGCACCAGGAGGACGCGAAGGCACGGCGGCGCTCGGTGTCGTCCGCGCCCAGGCCGGCGGAGATCCGGCCGAGGACGTCCTCCAGGAAGGGGCCGGCCGCACCCGAGCGGGTCTGGGATCCGAGCTCCTCGTGGTCGAACGCCGCGAGCACCGCGATGTCGGCCGCGCCGCGCTCGGCGGTCGTGAGGAGGGCGCCGACGCCCGCATGCACCGAGGCGAGGTCGTCGAGGCGACCGGCCGCGAAGAACGCCCGGTCCTTCCCGAACACCTGTCCCCGCGCGCTGTCGGCGAGCACCGCGTCGACGCCGCGCACCTCGCGCGCGTCCACGCCGGCGGCAGAGGCGAGCTCGGCGAGCAGGTCCGCCCCCTCGGGCTCGCCCAGGCCCCATACCGGCTGGGTCTGCGTCTGCTTGTCCAGGGCCAGGGCGGTGTTGGCCTCGCGGTCGAGGTGGATCGCCAGCTGCGGAAGGCGCAGCAGCGGCCCGGTGTCGGCGAGCAGCTCACGGCCGTCGGCGAGCACGAGCCGGCCGGCCAGGCGCAGCTCCCGGTCGAGCCACGAGTTCAGCAGAGGCCCGCCGTACACCTCCACCGCCGCCTGCAGCCAGCCGCGGGAGCCGGTCGTCGGCTTCGGCTTCAGCTTGAACCCGGGAGAGTCGGTATGGGCGCCGAGCACGCGCACGGGCGTCGTCGCACCCGCCGCCGGCGGCACCGCCCACGCGATCGCGGCGCCGTCCCGGACCACCACGAAACGGCCGCCGGCCTGCGCGGGCCAGGCGTCCTCCTCGCGCAGCCGTCGGAACCCGGCCTCCTCCAGCCGCCGGGCGGTCTCGGCGGCGGCGTGGTAGCTGGACGGCGATGCCGCGATGAAGTCGGCGAGGTCCTCGGCGTGCGCGAGCGCGGCGGGCGTGACGGGCATGGACGGCCTCCTGCGGATGGGGATCGCTTCCGAGCGTAGCCGAGGCGTGTGACGGTCCGTTCCGGCGCCGTGCCCCGTGACCGCGGCCACCTCGGGCGGGGCAGCTGTCCGGCTCCGCAGCCGTGAGGAGGGGCCGACCCTCTCAGGGCAGCGGGAACCGGCGGCGGAGGATCAGGCGCTGGCCGAGCGTCCAGACGACCGTGACCGTCAGGTAGAGCCCGGCGGCCAGCGGGACGACCAGCGCGAACACCGCCGTGAGGTAGTGGAGCATCCCCATCGCGCGCTGCACGCCCGGGGAGGCGAGCGGTGAGGGATCCTCGGCGGCCGGGGGGCGGAGCAGGCGACGGCTCGCCTCCGCGGTGATCAGCATGATCGCGATGAGGGCGCCGAAGACCGCGAGCATCGCCGGATCGACCGCCCCGCTCCCGATCGCTCCGACGAGGCTCGTTCCGAGGGGGACTCCGGCGAGGTCGTGCGCCAGCAGCATGTTCGGGTGCCCGGCGATCTCCGGGCGCAGGAACAGCGTGTACAGGAGGCCGACCACCGGCGCCTGCACCAGGAGCGGCAGGCATCCGCCGAACGGCGAGGCCTTCTCGTCGCGGTAGAGCTGCATGGTCTCGCGCTGCAGGCGCTCGGGGTTCTTCTTGTGCCTTCTCTGCAGCTCGCGCAGGCGAGGAGCGAGCCGCGCCCGCGTCTGCTCGGCGCGGGCCTGGGCGATGCCTGTGGGCAGGAGCACGGCGCGCACGAGCAGGGTCACGAGGACGATCGCGGCCGCCGCGGAGGCGGAGCCGGCCAGAGGCGTGAGCAGATCGCCCAGCGCGAGAAGCGCGGAGGAGGAGAGGTCGAGGAGGGCGGCGAGGGGTGGGAGGGCAAAGGGGTCCATGATGTCCGTTCGAAGCGTCGGGAGGGTCGGCGGATGCCGGGTCCCGGACGCGGTGAACGGCGTCAGCGGGACACGGCGACCGCCGCTCCCGGTGCTCGCGGACGCGGATGCCCCGCGGCATCCGGATCGCTCTGAGGGAGGAACGCGGACGGGTCGATCGCCCGGAGCGGATGCGGGGCGTTCGGCTGCGCCGTCCCGGGGAGGACGATCGCGGCGACGAGGGTGAGCATCGACAGGGCGACCAGGGCGACGGCGAGCCCCAGGGCGCTCTGCTCGGCGCCCGGGATGCCGAGAGCGCCGATGCCGAGGCCGACGGCGGTGATCCCGAGGAGCGCCAGCAGCGTGCGCACGAGCATGCTCATGTGCTGTGCCATGCCGCCACCTCCTGTCCGCCACGCTAGCATCCGGTGCGGAGCGGTTGCTGAGCCCGGCGGAGGGCGGGGCGGCGGAGGGGGCGTGCATCTCCGTCGCAGGCACCATCCCGGTGATCCGGGACGGAGCGACGGTCGACCCCGGGGACGAGGCCGCCGTCAGCGATCCGTCACGAACGCCCGGTGATGCCTCGTGAGCGCGCCGGCGGCCGACAGGCGTAGCCTCGAGGCATGGTGGACCTCTGCGCACTGCTCGGCGTCCGGCACCCGATCGTGCTCGCCCCGTTCGGCGGACTGTCGTCCGTGCGGCTCACCGCGGCGGTGAGCGAGGCGGGCGGGCTCGGATCGTACGGCCTGTACGGCTACGACGGGGATCGGATCCGGCAGACGGCGGCGGCGCTCCGCGGTGCAACCGCAGCGCCCTTCGCCCTGAACATCTGGCTGCCGATGGGGGACGAGGTCGTCCCTGGCCCGGCGCACGACGCCGCCGCGCAGGCGCTCGCCCCGTTCTATGCCGAGGTCGGCATGGAGCCGCCGGCCCGGCCCGAACGCTATCTGCCGTCCCTGGACGAGCAGCTCGCGGCGATCTGGGAAGCGGCTCCGGCGGTCCTGAGCGTCGTGTTCGGCGCGCCGGAGCCGGAGGTCGTCGAGGAGGCGCACCGACGCGGCATCCGCGTGATCGGCACGGCGACGACCGTCGCCGAGGCGCTCGTCCTCGAAGCGGCAGGAGTGGACGCCGTCGTCGCCACCGGCTCGGAGGCCGCCGGGCACCGGGTGTCGTTCCTGAAGCCGGCGGAGGAGTCCCTCGTCGGGCTCGTCTCGCTCGTGCCGCAGGTGGCGGACGCCGTCTCCGTCCCCGTGATCGCCGCGGGCGGGATCGCCGACCGGCGGGGCGTGCGCGCGGCCCTCGCGCTGGGTGCCGCGGGCGTGCAGGCGGGTACCGCGTTCCTGGTCACCGCGGAGTCCGCGGCGAACGACGCGCACCGCGCCGCGATCCGGACGACGGCCGCGGACGAGAGCGTCCTGACCCGGGCGATGAGCGGCCGGGTCGCCCGCGGCGCGCGCAATCGCGCCGTCACGGAGATCGAGGAGACGGAGGCGATCGCCCCCTTCCCCGTGCAGAACTGGCTCACCGGTCGCTTCCGCGCTGTCGCCGGGGAGCGGGGGCTCGGGGACCTTCAATCGCTCTGGCTCGGGCAGTCCGCTCCGCTCGCCCGTCACGACACGGCCGCCGAGGTGTTCGAGGACCTCGTTGCGGGGCTCTGACCGCAGGTGCGTCGTGCCCGGCCCCGTGCCGTCGGCGGTGCCCGACTCTCCCCGACCTCGGAGCAGGAGGGGCACCCCTTCGGAACAACGCCCCGGCCCTCGGAGCGGCGTCTACTCAGGCCGGAGCGCGTCCGGGATCGGGAACGGGAGGGCGATCCGCTCGCTCGCGCTGCCGACGGCGGACGCGGCACCGAACTCGTCGGTGGCCACGACGATCCCTGTCGGGTCGGCCTGCACGATCCGTACGGGGCGCTCCGCACCGGAGTCGAGGCGCAGGATGTACCGTCCGGCGAGATAGCCGATGCCGAGGGCCTCCAGCGCCTCCTCGCAGGCCAGCCACTCTCCGACGGCGGTACGGCGGCCGAGCAGGTCGATCGCGCGGTAGCCCTCGCCTTCGGGGAGGATCCAGCCGAGCACCTCGCCGTCCTCCGGGCGTCGGTGCGGATACCAGTCCTCGCGCGGCACGCCTGCTGTCGCGTTCACGTCAGAGGATCACGGTCGAGCGACCGTGCACGATGACGCGGTCCTCGGCATGCCACTGGACGGCGCGCGCGAGGACCAGGCGCTCGACATCGGCGCCGCGCTGCTGCAGGTCCGCCGCGGTGTCGGCGTGCGTCACCCGGGTGACGTCCTGCTCGATGATCGGCCCCTCGTCCAGATCGGCGGTGGCGTAGTGGGCGGTCGCGCCGATGAGCTTCACGCCGCGCTCCTTCGCCCGCGCGTAGGGGTTCGCCCCGATGAAGGCGGGGAGGAAGGAGTGATGGATGTTGATCACCGGCACACCGACTCGGGCGAGGAAGTCGTCGCTGAGGATCTGCATGTACCGGGCGAGCACGACGAGATCGACGTTGCCCTCCAGCAGCTCCAGCTGGCGGGCCTCCATCGCGGGCTTGTCGCCGGAGGGGATGTGCACGAAGGGCACGCCGAAGGAGCGCACCGACTCGGCGAGATCGGGGTGGTTCGACACGACCATCGTGATGTCGATGTCGAGCTGGCCGCGCTGGGTGCGCCAGAGCAGCTCGAGGAGGCAGTGGTCGTACCGGGAGACGAAGATCGCCACCCGCTTGCGTTTGGCCACATCGTGCAACGACCAGGTCATGCCGAACCGCTCGCCGATCCCGGTGAGCGTCGCCTCCAGCTCCGGGCGGATCGCGCCGAGGCCCTCGCGATGCAGCACCGTGCGCTGGAAGAACCCACCGCCCTCCGCATCCGTGGAGTGCTGGTCGAGCGAGATGATGTTGACCCCGTGCTGTGCGAGGGCGCCGGCGACGGCGGCGACGATGCCCGGCTGGTCATCGCAGGTGATCAGCAGGCGGGCGGTATCGATCTGGGACATGGACGCTCCTCGCAGGACTCTGCGTTCGATTCTGCCCCTCCCGTGGACCGGGGGCGAATCGAGACGGCGCGGCACGGGGACGGGTGAGGCGGTCAGGCCGGCGGTCGCCGACTAGCCTGAGGGGATGGCGGGAGAAGGCGGACCGGACCGAGAGGGCCCTGCGCGGGTCCGCGCGGCCTCGGAGATGCTCGCGCAGGCGCGTCTCGACCTGGCCGGGATCGCCCCCGAGGGGCTGGGGCGGGAGAAGGCCTCCCGCTTCCGCGGGCGGCGGATCGTCCGCGTGGGCGCGGCCTGGCACCTCGGCGTGCTCCTCCTCACCCCCGACGAGGTCTTCGCGACCGCGGAGGTGATCCGTGCCGCGGAGATGCGACGGCGTGGCTATGCCGCCGAGTCGGCGCGGGAGCGGGCCGAACGCCGCGAGCAGGCGCGACGCGGCGGCTTCGCGGAGGGCGAGGTCGTGCACGTGGGCTGGACGCCGATCGACGTGGCCGCGGTGGACGCCGGTGGCCGATCGGGCCCGCTGGCGACGATCGACGGCATCGCGATGGTGAAGTGGAGCGCGGCGGGCGGTCACATGCCGCTGGACGGATATCTCCGCGAACGGGTCGCACTGCTCCACGGAGTCGCCTGACCTCCGCCCGGTGGGACCGGGGCTCGCCTCAGCCGGCGAACGTCTCGGCGAAGCGGCGGAGAAAGCCGTTCGGCACGGGCGCCTCCGCGGCGAGCACCGAGGCGTGCACGCGCTCGTAGTCCTCGGGCGCGAAGTACCCGGCGGTCCGGTACACAGTGATCCGGTCGGCGAAGGCCCGAGCGCTCAGCTCCGGGTGGAACTGAGTGGCGTACAGCTGGGTGCCCACCCGGTAGGCCTGCGCGGGGCACGCCTCGTTGGTGGCCAGGAGCACCCCGCCCGGCGGCGGCTCGGAGGATCCCTCCTTGTGCGTGGTGAACACCGCGTAGCGGGCGGGCGCGGGACCGAACAGCGGATCGTCGACCGCCGCAGCGGTAGCGCGCACCGTCGCCGTGGGCGGGGGCTCCGGATGCTCGGTGACCGTGCCGCCGAGCATCCGGGTGACGACGCCGATGCCGTAGCAGGTGAACATCGTCGCGACCCGGTGCTCGATCGTCGCGGCGGCGACGCGCTCGAGGTCCGCCTCGACACGGCGCTGCACGTCGGAGGGCTCGGGGTCGGTGACGTTGAAGGGGGATCCGCCCACGACGATGCCGCGGTAGCGCTCGAAGACCCCCTCGGGCAGCGGCGCGTCGATGAGGCCGTGGCGGTCGAGCCCGGTGCCGAGGGCGCTCCGGAAGGACGCGTATTCGGCGTCCGCTGCCGCCGTCTCGGGGCGCGCGCTGAGATACAGGAGCGAGGCGGGCATGCGGCGATTCTAGTCAGCCGCGGGGACGGAGCCGAAACGACCTGTTCCCGGAGGTCATCTGGAGGGCGGTCCTGGTGCGATCAGCGCGAGGAGTGGGCGGTGCGGCCGCGGACGATCCCGACGAAGGTCTCGACGTCATCCGTGGTCCGCTCTCTCGGCCAGGCCAGGGCGATGGGGGAGCGCGGGCCGTCCCGCAGCGGGCGGTGCTCGACGTCCTTGCGGTGATGGAGCCGGGCGAGCGACATCGGGACGACGACGATCCCGACTCCCGCGGCGACCGTGGCGATCGCGTCGGCGACGGTCTCCAGCGGCGCGAAGCGCGGGGCGGCGGTCCCGGGGATCTCGAAGGCGTCGAGCGGATCGTCGACGGAGAGGATGCGGACCTCCCCGACGAGATCGGCGGCGGTGAGCTCCTCGACGGCCAGCAGATGCGATTCCGCGGTGGCCACGACGACCGGGGTCTCCTCGTACAGGCGGATGAGGTGCAGATCGTCGGCGGGGAATCCGCCCCCGACGGGCAGCCGGATCAGTGCGACGTCGACGCGCCCCTCGTCCAGCGCCGCACGCTGGCCGGCGATCTCCAGGGGGACCAGCTCCAGCGGGACGCGCGGCATCCGCTGCGTCCAGGTGTCGATCCAGCGGCCCGGAGTGGACCCCTCGACGGCACCGAGGCGGAATGTGCGCGCCTGCTCCGCCGCCGGCGCGACCGGGGCGTCGTCGGGTGCGCGTCGGGCGGCAGGACGCGGCGGATTCGTCGCCTTCCCGCTGTTCCTTCCGGCACCCTTCCCGGCCTGCCGGGCACCGGCGCCGCCCGTGCGGCGGTGCGGTCGTCTTCCGGGGGTGGCCATACCGTCAGGCTATCGGGCGGGGCGGCCACACGACGGGCGTGCGGTGGGGCGATATCGTTCCGCCGCTCCTGCGCTGTGGCCGTGCGCCCTGCCCGGCCTGTCAGGCCGCGAGACGGAGGCCCCGACGATCGGTGGTCACGCGTGCTCCCGCCGGGATCGTCTCGTCGTCGCCGATCCGGGCCCCGCGCGCGATGCGCGCGCCCGCGCCGATGTCGGTGCGCACCCCGATGCGGGCGCCGTCGCCGACCGCCGCGCCGGGGCCCACGTTCGCGTGGGCGTCGATCTTCACGTCCTGCCCGATGACGGCGTCCGGCTCGATCCACGCGCCGCGTGCGACGTGCGCCCCGGCGGCGATCCGCGCGCCGGGCTCGACATAGGCGCCCGCCTCGATGGTGGCGAGCGGGTGGACCTTCGCGCCGTTCGCGATCAGGCCCCGGCCGTTGACGTGCTTGCGGTAGCGCAGCGTCGTACCCTGCTCGTCCTCGATGTCGACGTAGTTCTTGCCCACGGGAAACCTCCTGAGCCGTGAAAAATCCGGCAGTAGGAGTCAACGATGCGCGTCGGCAATTCATTCCCGAGTCCGGACCAGGGATTTTCCCTCGCCCATCGGAAGAGTCTCCGCGCGCAGGAGCGCCTGTCTGCGAGAGGCGTGCGGGAGTGCTCGCGATGGCGCGGCGCGGTTCAGGCCTGACAGCGCGGACACCAGAACAGCACGCGTTCCTCGCCGGCCCTCGCTCCGAGCATGCCGGTGCGGATCGGAGTGCCGCAGCGGCGGCAAGGGCGCCCCGCGCGCCCGTAGACCCAGGCGCGTTCGCCGGGACGAGAGTTCCCCGTGAAGGTGCGCGGGGACCGATCCCGGTTCGCGCGGATCGTGCGGACGCCGAGGTCGAGGAGGGCGGCCAGCTCCGTCTCCGAGGCGGGCCGGTGCGGGAGGATGCCGCGGAGGAAGAGGAGCTCCGCGGCGTACTCGTTGCCGAACCCCGCCACCGAGCGCTGGTCGAGGAGGGCGATGTGGATAGGCCGCGGATCGGCGGCGAGGCGCCGGAGGGCCTCGTCCCGATCCCAGTCCGCGGACAGCGGGTCGGGTCCGAGATGACCGACGAGCCGGTGCTCCTCGGCGGCGGGGACGACGTCGAGCAGGGCGAGGTCGAGGCCGACCGCCTCCACTGAGGCGGTGCCGATGATCGCGCGCACGCGGGATGCGGGATAGCGCCGAGGATCGCCCGCGGACCGGAGGTGCCAGGCGCCGTCCATGCGCAGATGGGAATGGAGGGTGAGCGCGCCGGAGCCCAGGGTGTCGATGCGCATCAGCAGGTGCTTGCCACGGGAGAGGACCTCGCGCACCGTGCCGCCCCGGAGGTCGACCGTGGCGACGCGCGGCACCCGCAGCTCGCACCGGGTGATCGCCTGCCCCGCCAGAGCCGTGTGCATCCGCCGGGCGAGACGGAAGACGGTGTCGCCCTCAGGCATCCGTCGGTGCCTCTCGCGGTGCCGGCACCGCGACCACCGCGGCGTCGCCCGCGCGCTGGCGCAGGTCGCGGGCCAGCAGCGTCGCTCCGGCGACCGCGGCGGGCATCGTCGCGATCGTGCCGAGGGGAACGAGGAAGCACAGCTGCGTGGCGATGCCGAAGCCCAGCACCCGGGCACGGCCGGCCGCGTAGAGCTGCGCACGCTCCTGCGGGTCGAGATCGCGGGCGTCGAAGGAGCGGGCCGTGAGCTCACGCGCGAGGAGCCTGCCGGTCAGGACGAGCCCGAGCACTCCGGCGGCGACACCGCCGACGACGGGGACGAACCCGAGGACGAAGACGGCCACGGCCACCAGAACGCCCAGGAGGATCAGCCGGACGGCTTCGCCCAGGACGGTCCAGAACCGTCCTCCGTCGGCGGGGACCGCCTCTCCCAGGTCCTCCTCCACGGCCCGCCAGATGCGCTCGTAGAAGGGCTCGCCGAGGACGAGGGTCAGGGCGGTGAACACCATGCTCGAGAGCACCAGGGCGGCGAGGATGAGGATCGCCGAGAGGGTGCCGCGCAGCAGCTCGCGCCAGAGACCGAGCCATTCCTCGGCGAACGGCGTCATCGCCTCGACGATCGCGCCGACCGAGAGGAAGAAGGGCACGGCGGCGGCGGCCAGCAGGAGCAGTGCGAGAAGGGCCGGCAGGAGGCCGAGCGCCATACGCGTGGGGTGACGCCTCCAGACCGCGAAGCCGCGAAGAAGGGCCCCGGCGCCGGCGAAGAACTCGGCGATCATGCGCGACCCTCCTCATCGATCCGGTGCATGCTCCGGCGGAGTGTCATGCCGGGCGCTGCCGTGCGAGCCGTCCTCGGTGTCGTCCCCACTGTACGGCGCTCCGGGGCATCGCCCGTGCGACCTTTCCGGGGTCTCTGGCGGGCGGGGCGACGTCGGTCGGCCGGCGCATGCGGAGAGAAGCTGTCTCGGCGTCTCAGCGGGCATTCTCCTGAGGGCATACGCGCGTCCTCATACGCTCTTGCGGAGGGTGAGACCCCGCGGCGTCGGAACGAAGCCGGCCTGCTGGAGCGCGGCGCCGAAAGGGCTGCCCACGATCGGCTCCCCGTCGACCTGCTCGACGCGCAGGGTCTCCAGGCGGTGCCGCCGGGACGTCTCGGCGAGGCGGGCCGCCGCCGCGTGCAGCACATCGGGGTCGTCCTGGAAGGACAGCACGCGGCGTCCTCCGCGCTCCAGGTAGAGCACGAGCGCACCGTCGACGAGGACGACCAGGGCACCGGCCTTGCGTCCGGGACGGTGCGCGATCCCGTCGCGCCGGGGCCACGCGAGCGCGGCGCCGTACGGGTTCGCCGGGTCGGTCGCGGCGAGGGCGACGGCGTCCCGCGGCGCCGGGTCCGGGAGCCCCGCGAAGCCGCGCAGGCGGTCCACGGTGGCGGAGGCGGCGAACTGCGCTGCCCCGAGCTTCTCGATCACGTAGCCACGGCGGCAGTGCCCCGCCTCCTCGAATCCGGCGAGGATCCGATAGGCCTGGGCGAAACCTCCCGGCAGGCCCTCGTTCTGGACCGCGCCGCGGGTGACGACGCCGTACCGGTCGAGCAGCAGGCCCGCCGCGACCGTGCCGCGGCGGGACGGGTCGGGCTCGATCGCCGGCAGCAGCGCCCAGCGTCCCCCGCCACCGGCCCCCGGGGCACCGGAGCCTCCGCGCTCGGGCCGGGAGAGGGATATCCCGCGGTAGGTGCGGGTGCGGGGGGTGCGCCGCTGGACCTTGTGCGCCTGCGTCCCCCCGGAGAGCAGTGTGCGGACCGGAGCGAAGGTGTCGTTGGTGACCCGCCCCGCCCACATCAGCCGGAGCAGCGCGTCGCGCACCTCCTGCTCGGACTCCGCACCGGTGAGCGCACGCAGCTGCGCGGCGAAATAGGCGCCGCCGCCGAGCCCTTCCCGTCCTCCGCGGGATCCGCTTCCCTCCGGCTCCGTGTCCGGCCCTCCGCGCAGGGCGACCAGCACCTGGGCCTCCAGCGAGCCGGGGGCGATCTCGTCCTCCGGGGCGGGCAGCGTGAAGGGGGCGAGATCGATCGGATGCAGCGACACCCAGCCGTCGTTGCCGGGAAGGGCGCCGTGCCCGGACCAGACGACCTCTCCCGCGCTGGTCAGCTCGTCGAGCATCCCGGGGGAGTAGTCGCGCACTCGCGCCGGGAGCACGAGCGACTCCCATGCGCTCGCGGGGATGGGCACGCCGGCGAGCTGCTCGACCACGGAGAGCACGCCGTCGACGCCCTCGAGCGGTCGGGCCAGGTGCTGCCAGTCGGGGAGGAAGCGGGCGAAGGCCTCGGGGGCGACGGGCTCGACGCTGCCGCGCAGCGCGGCCAGGGAGCGGAGACGAAGACGTCGGAGCGCCTCGACGTCGCACCATTCGCGCTCGTCCGCGGAACCGGCGGCGGTGGGCAGGAAGTAGCCGCTCGTGACGCGACCGGCGGTCTCCAGCCGCTGCAGGGCGAGCCGGACGACGGCGCCGCCGAGCCCGAGGCGGGAAGCGACGGCGTCGACGGGGAAGGGGCCGTGGGTGCGGGCGTGGCGGGAGACGAGATCCCCGAGCGGATCGGGCAGGGGCTCCAGGAAGGCGGCGGGGATCCCGACCGGCAGCGGCACGCCGAGAGCGTCCCGGAGGCGCCCGGCGTCCTCGATCGCGGCGAAGCGCACCGACCCGCCGATCGTGACCTCGATGGCGCGGCGGGCATCGACCAGCGCGCACAGGTGCCCGGCGGCCTCGGACTCCGTCGCCGGGGGAGGCGCCGTCGGGGACGCGGCGCCGTCCGTCATGGCCTCGGGGTCCGATTCGGACCCGGTCTCGGTCTCGGTCTCGGCCTCGGGCTCGGCGTCGTCCCTCAGGGCCTCGTCGACCGCGCCTCCGGGGGCATCCCGTGCCGGCACGGACCCGGTCTCGGCCGCTTCCCCCGTCAGCCGTTGCGCGACCTCCGCCGCGTCCATCGGGCCGAGCAGCCGCAGCAGGTCGGCCACCCCCTCGAGACCGCGGGCGCGACGGGCCGGATCGAGGCGCTGCGCCTCGCGCTCGAACTGGGCGATGATCCCCGGATCGAGCAGCTCGCGCAGCTCGATGGTGCCGAGCAGCTCACCGAGCAGAGCCGGGTCGACCGACAGGGCGGCGGCGCGCCGCTCGGCCAGGGGCGAATCCCCCTCGTACATGAAGGCGCCGACGTAGCCGAACAGCAGGTCCCGGGCGAAGGGGGAGGGCTGTGCGGGCTGGGTCTCGACCAGGCGGATGCGGCGCTCGGCGATCGCGACGGTCAGGCGTCTCAGGGCGGGGAGGTCGTAGACGTCCTGCAGCACCTCCCGCAGGGTCTCCAGGATGATCGGGAACGTCGGGTGCCGCCGGGCGACCTCGAGCAGCTGGGCGGCGCGCTGCCGCTGCTGCCAGAGCGGGGAACGGCGGTTCGGGTTGAGCCTCGGCATCAGCAGCGCGCGCGCCGCGCACTCGCGGAAGCGCGAGGCGAAGAGGGCGGAGCCGCCGACCTCCTCGGTGACGATCTGCTCCAGCTCGTCCGCCTCGAAGACGAACAGCTCGGCCCCCGGCGGTTCCGCCTCGGCATCGGGGACGCGCACGATGATGCCGTCGTCGCTGGCGACCGCGGCGCCGTCGACGCCGAGCCGCTCGCGCACGCGGGCGTTCACCGCCAGCGCCCAGGGGGCGTGCACGGTCAGGCCGTAGGGCGAGTGCAGGATGATCCGCCAGTCGCCCACCTCGTCGCGGGAGCGTTCGACGGTCAGGGTGCGATCGGTGGGCAGCGTGCCGGTGGCCTCGCGCTGCTCGGCGAGGTAGCCGAGGAGGTTCCGCTGCGCGAACTCGTCGAGCCCGGCCTCGTTCAGGCGCTCGGCCGCCTTCTCCGGTGCGGCGGCGACGAGCTCGCGGGAGAACCGGCCCAGCGCTTCCCCGAGCTCCGCCGGCCGGCCCAGCCCGTCCCCGTGCCAGAAGGGGACCTTGCCGGGCTGCCCGAACGCCGGCACGACGTTCACCCGGTCGTGCGTGATCTCGACGATCCGCCAGCTCGTCGTCCCCAGCGTGAACACATCGCCCACCCGGGACTCGTAGACCATCTCCTCGTCGAGCTCGCCCACCCGCGCGTTGCGGGTCTCCCCGGCGATGAACACGCCGAACAGGCCCCGGTCGGGGATCGTGCCGCCGCTGGTCACCGCCACGCGCTGCGCGCCCGGACGGGCGGTGAGGGTCCCGGCGTCGCGATCCCAGACGACCCGGGGGCGGAGCTCGGCGAACTCGTCGGACGGGAACCGCCCGGCGAGCAGATCGAGGGTCGCCTCGTACGCGGAACGGGGCAGGTCGCGGAACGGCGCAGCCCGGCGCACCGCGTCGAACCACTCCTCGACGTCCAGCGGCTCCAGGGCGCAGCCGGCGACGGTCTGCTGGGCGAGGACGTCGAGCGGGTTGCGGGGCGGACGGATGGCCTCGATCCGCCCGCCGAGCATCCGCTCGGTCACCACCGCCGTGTGCAGCACGTCTCCGCGATGCTTGGGGAACAGGACCGCCCGGCTCACCTCGCCGACCTGATGCCCTGCGCGCCCGATGCGCTGCAGTCCCGAGGCGGCGGACGGCGGGGCCTCGACCTGGATCACCAGGTCGACCGCCCCCATGTCGATCCCCAGCTCCAGGCTGCTGGTGGCGACCACGCAGCGCAGGGCGCCCGACTTCAGCTCCTCCTCCACGACCGCCCGCTGCTCCTTGGACACCGATCCGTGATGGGCCTTGGCCAGCACCGCCTCCGCGCCCTGGGTGGCCGGGGACTGGGCCATCATCTGCGCGGGAGGGCGCTGGCCGGGCAGGGACCCCGCCGGCAGAGCACCGCCGGCGCGGAGGGTGGCGATCTCGTTGAGACGGGAGGTGAGGCGTTCCGCCAGGCGCCGGGAGTTGGCGAACACGATGGTGGAGCGGTGCTGCAGGATGCGGTCGACGATCGCCTCCTCGACATGCGGCCACACCGATCCGGTCGCCTCGGAGAACTCCGCATCGCCGAGCGCTCCCGTCTCGGGATCGGGCGCGCCGGGAGGGGGCGGCGGGTTCCGCAGGTCCTCGATGGGCACCGCGACCGAGAGGTCGAAGGTCTTCCCCGCCTTCGGCGCCACGATCTCCACGGGTGCGGCGCCCCCGAGGAAGCGGGCGACCTCGTCGATGGGCCGCACCGTCGCGGAGAGGCCGATCCTCTGGGCGGGCCGGTCCAGGAGGGCGTCGAGCCGCTCCAGGGTGACGGCGAGATGGGCGCCCCGCTTGGTCGTGGCGACCGCGTGCACCTCGTCGACTATCACGGTGTGCACGCCGCGCAGCGTCGGCGCGGCCCGGCTGGTGAGCATGAGGTACAGCGACT
>JBEBWQ010000033.1:0-14356 GCA_040392075.1 Microbacterium sp. | reverse complement strand
CGGCTCCGTCGGGAGAGAGCCCCGTGCTGCGAGGGAGCCTGGAGCCGAGGGGACGGGAGGCGTGCTCACGGCAGCGAGAGTGCCGTGCGGATGATCTCGGTGAGGATCCCGCGCACCTCGTCCGAGCGGAGGAGGACGACGAGCACCCCGGCGAACGCCGCGGCCCCCAGGGTGATGAGCGCGTACTCCGCCGTGGTGGCGCCGCTGTCGTCGGCGAAGAGCGCCGACGCCCGGCTCGGGGTGAGCCCGGGGAGGACGACGCCCTCGGACGGCGCGGCGACCCGAGGAGAAGCGGTCGGCTCCGGCAGAGCGGCGGTATCGTGCGGAGTGGTCGCCTCGCGCAGGACGGCTGTCCCTCGCGGAGCGGTGTTCTGGGTGAGCATGGGCGATCCCTTCTTCCTTGCTTCTGGTACTTCTTCGATTCCCGGCTCGTGGCCCTCGAGACAGGGCCGGTCGGGTTCCTGGCCCCGGCCGAACCGGCCGGAGGTCGCGGCCGCATGGCCGCGGTGAGCGCCCCGCAGTGGGCCTGTCGGCGGAGCGCGACCTCCGGAGGAGCAGGTCGACGCCCGGCGCACCCTCACGGCACCTCCGTCCCGGCGAGCACGCTCAGGACGAGCGGGACGATGCCCAGGAGCAGGAACGCCGGCAGGGTGCAGACGGCGAGCGGGAGGAGAAGACGGGACGAGAGCTCCGCTGCCCTCATGCGTCCGTTCACCCGTGCCCGATGGCGCTCCTCCGCCGCGGACGCCCGGAGCAGCTCTCGCGCGGGCACCCCGGCACGGGCGGACAGGGCCAGAACCTGCTCTGTGCGCGCCGGAGCGTTCGCCCCGGACGCGGCGACGGCCTCCCCCCGCATCCCGCGGTGCGTCGACGTGCGCGTCGGAGACTCCTCCGGCCGGACCTGAGCCACCAGGTGCCGCGCCCGCTCGATCGACGCTCCGCCGGCGAGGGCGATCGCCAGGAGCTCGGCATGCATCCCGGGCGTGCCCGGTGCGGGCTGCGCTCTCCGGACGAGCCCCCGGGTCCACTGCCGCGCCCCCAGCACCAGCGCGGCTCCCGCAGCGATGCAGACCGCGGCGAGAGGCTGGGTCAGCACGACTCCCAGCGGGTCGAACCCGAGCACCGCTCCCAGGAGGAGCCCTGCCGGCGGCAGCCACAGCAGCAGCCGTGCCGTCCCGGCCGGTTCCGCCAGGGCGATGCGCACCTCATCGGCCAGATCCCCCGCGTCCCGCAACGCCTCGGCGAGATCGCGGAGGACTTCGGCGAAGGGCGCGCCCACGGCGGCGGCCACGGCCCAGGCGGCCGCGACATCGTGCCACACGGGGTCCTCCGCGGTCATCGCGACATCGACAGGAGTTCCCCGATCGACCCGGGCGACCACCCGCTCCGCCACGGAATCGCCCGAGGAGGCCAGATGCCTCCACGCCGCCTCCGGGGTCGTGCCCGCCTGCAGCAGCACGGCGAGGGTGCGCACGGTCGCCGCCATCTCGTCGGCGTGCCAGCGGTCGTCCCGTCTCCGACGCCCGGCAGGGATCACCACGGTCGCACCTCCTCGATCCCCAGCCGCTCACCGACGAGCCGGAGCCGCCCGGCCTGCGCCAGCCGTCGATGCCCGGTGGCGTCCCGCACGAGGTGCAGGACCACCGAGAAGGCGCTGACCGCCTGCCGCGCCAGGGCGATCGCGTCCATTCCGGCGAGGGCCCCCAACGCCTCCAGCCGGGCGGGCACATCCGCCAGTCCGTTCGCATGCAGGGTGCCCGCCCCGCCGTCATGCCCGGTGTTCAGCGCGAGCAGGAGCTCGCGGATCTCCTCCCCGCGGCACTCGCCGACGACCAGCCGATCCGGCCGCATCCGCAGCGACTCGCGGACGAGCCGGGCCAGGGCGATCCCGCCGCTGCCCTCGAGGTTCGCCTGCCGTGCCTCGAGGGCGACGTGGTGCGGATGACGCGGACGCAGTTCGGCCACGTCCTCGATGGACACGATCCGCTCCCGCGGCGGGACCTCGGCGAGGAGCGCGGAGAGCACCGTCGTCTTCCCCGTGCCCGTGCCCCCGGTGAGGAGGACGTTCGCGCGCTCGCGGACGAGCCGGCGCAGCCCGTCCCGCTGTCGCCCGTCCACGGCGCCGAGCGCCGCGAGCGCATCGAGGTCCACCGCGCGTACCCGCGGGATCCGGACCGAGATCGCGGTGCCGCGCGTGGCGAGCGGGGCCAGAACGGCGTGTACGCGGATCCCCGAGGCCAGACGCACGTCCACGCAGGGCGACTGGTCGTCGAGATGGCGACCGCCGATCCCGATGAGCGCCACCGCGAGATCCCGCACCTCGCGCTCCGACGCCGTCCAGGAAACGACCCGTTCGGCGCCCGCGCCGCGATCGACGAACAGGCCGTCCGCACCGTTGACGAACAGATCCGTCACCCGCTTGTCCGCGCAGTGCTCGGCGAGCGGGCCGAGCGCCGCGTCACGCTGCGCGTCGTCGAGCGGAGCGTCTCCGGCCGGATGGCGCGGGCGGACCACGAACGCGCCCGTCTCCCCCGGGGAGGGGAAGGACGGCGTCGGACGGAGGGACGTGGATGCGGGCATGACCCGACGCTAGAACGCCCCGGGCCGTGCTCGGGGGGCGGATGCGCGATCCGTGGAGAAGTCCGTGCGCCGGGGGACGGGGGACGGCCCCGGCGCGAACCCGCCCGGATGAGCCGAGAGCACACGGTGAAGGCGGGTCTGCGGCGGACATCCGCCTTCGCGTCGCCCCCGCGGACCCGCCGCCCTCCGGGATCCCGGGGTCGCGCAGGGGCCGGCCGGCATAAAAAAGGACGGTGTCTCACGGGGGGAATGAGACACCGTCCAGGACTCGCGCGAAGCGTCGTCCAGCCAGAATCTAGAATGTGGCTGGGGTCAACTCTATACCCTCCTCAGACACCCCCGCAAACCACTCGCGCACCTTTCCAGAAGACGCTCAGCGCCCGCGCTCACCTCGCCGGAAGACGGTCAATTAACTCCTGATGAGGTCTAGAATCGTTCACCTATCTCGACGAGGCTCCTCCCCTCTGCCGGCGCGTCGCACAGCACCGTTTCCGGCCTCGCGCCAACCGGACGATCCGGTATTTTTCCCGGCCCATCCTCACCACCCCTCCCGACTGTCCAGCGAGGTACTGACTTTCGGAGGTAGCCTCCCCTGGAGAGCAGCACTATATTCACGATGTCCACCGGCATCCGCGTGAGACGAGAACGACCCTTCACCGCAAAGGAGCGCGTGCGCCATGAGCAGCAGCCAGATCGATCACCTGCTGAACGAGACCCGTCGATTCGCCCCCTCCCCGGCCTTCGCCGCACAGGCCGTGGCTCCCGCCGATGTCTTCGAGCGCGCCGCGTCCGACCGCGAAGGCTTCTGGGCCGAGCAGGCCCGGGAGCTGCACTGGCACACCCCCTTCACCGAGGTGCTGGACTGGTCGAACCCGCCGTTCGCGAAATGGTTCGCCGACGGCGAGATCAACGTCGCCTACAACTGCCTGGACCGGCACGTCGAGGCCGGCAACGGCGATCGCGTCGCACTGCTGTTCGAGGGCGAGCCGGGCGACTCCCGCCGCATCACCTACGCGGAGCTGACCGACGAGGTCAAGCGCCTCGCGAACGTCCTGGAGGGCCTGGGCATCGGTCACGGCGATCGGGTGGCGATCTACCTGCCGATGATCCCGGAGGCCGTCGCCGCCATGCTCGCGGTGGCCCGCATCGGCGCGATCCACTCGGTGGTCTTCGGCGGCTTCTCCGCCGACAGCCTGCGGTCGCGGATCGACGACGCCGGCGCGAGGCTCGTCATCACCGCCGACGGCGGCTGGCGCAAGGGTAGAGTCTCCGCCCTCAAGCCGGCCGTCGACCTGGCCCTCGGCGAGCGCGGCGACCTCGGCCCGCAGAAGACGGTGGAGCACGTCCTCGTCGTCCGCCGCGGCGAGAACCCGGTGGACTGGGTCGAGGGACGCGACATCTGGTACCACGACGCGGTGCCGCAGGCCTCCGCCGAGCATGAGGCCCCCGCCTTCCCCGCCGAGAACCCGCTGTTCATCCTGTACACCTCGGGCACCACCGGGAAGCCCAAGGGCATCCTGCACACCTCGGGCGGCTACCTCACCCAGGCGGCGATGACCAACCGCCTCGTGCACGACCTGCACCCCGAGAGCGATGTCTTCTGGTGCACCGCCGACATCGGCTGGATCACCGGGCACAGCTATGTGGCCTACGGGCCGCTGGCGAACGGCGCCACCCAGGTCCTCTACGAGGGCACCCCCGACACCCCCCATCCGGGACGCTGGTGGGAGATCATCCAGAAGTACGGCGTGACGATCTTCTACACGGCCCCGACCGCGATCCGCTCCTTCATGAAGAGCGGGCGCGAGATCCCCCAGAGGTTCGACCTCTCCTCCGTCCGCCTCCTGGGCTCGGTGGGCGAGCCGATCAACCCTGAGGCGTGGGTCTGGTACCGCACCGTCGTCGGCGGGGACGAGGCGCCCATCGTCGACACCTGGTGGCAGACCGAGACCGGCGCGATCATGGTCTCCGCCCTCCCCGGTCTCGTGGAGACCAAGCCCGGAAGCGCACAGGTGCCCGTTCCCGGCATCTCCGTGGACGTCGTGGACGAGGACGGATCGCACGTCGGCAACGGCAACGGCGGCCTGCTGGTCGTCACCGAGCCGTGGCCCGCGATGCTCCGCGGCATCTGGGGCGACCCGGAGCGCTTCGTGGAGACCTACTGGGAGAAGTTCCGCAGCCGGGGCTTCTACTTCGCCGGCGACGGCGCACGCCTGGACGAGGACGGCGACCTCTGGCTGCTCGGCCGGGTGGACGACGTGATGAACGTCTCCGGTCACCGCCTCTCCACGGCCGAGATCGAGTCGGCCCTGGTCGCCAACGAGGCGGTCGCGGAGGCGGCGGTGGTCGGCGCCAACGACGAGACCACCGGCCAGGCGGTCGTCGCCTTCGTCATCATCAAGGAGAGCTACCTCGCGGCGCATTCCCCCGAGGGCCTCGCCCAGCAGCTGCGCGCCTGGGTCGGGGAGCAGATCGGCCCGATCGCCCGCCCGCGCGACGTCTACATCGTGGGCGAGCTGCCGAAGACCCGGTCCGGCAAGATCATGCGCCGTCTGCTGCGCGACGTCGCGGAGGGCCGTGAGGTGGGCGACACCACCACCCTCGCCGACACCGCGGTGATGAGCGTGATCTCGGCCCAGGTGAAGTAGGCGCCCGAGACGGGGGCACCGGTCTGAGGACCGCCCGTACATCCCTGTCCTCGCGCCTCGGCGTGTCTCCTCCCGCGGGATCGGCCGGCCTACGCAGGCCGATCGGGATGGTGTCGAGCCGAGGCGATATGCCGGTACGAGGATGTATCCGATCCCGTCGATCCTCGTACCGGCATTTCTCCTCGCGCGGCAGGGCCGTGCAGGCCAGGTTCCGCCCGGGCACAGCCGGATGGATAGCCGAACCCGGTGGTCCCGCCCCACGGACACGAGAGGCCTCCGCCCGGCGAACCGGACGGAGGCCTCGTTCGCGAAGCGGGTTACACCGTCGCGCGGCGGCGACGGATCGCCACCAGGCCCGCGCCTGCGAGGAGCAGGAGCGCAGCGGCCCATCCGGCACCGGTCAGCCCGCCGCCGGTGACCGCCAGGCCCTCCGGGTCGGTGCTGGAGTCACAGGCGACCTCACCGCCCAGCGCGACGCTGAACGACACCGGGTCGAGCGCGGTGCCGGCGGAGTAGAACCCGCCGAACGCCGCCGCAGCCGAGCCGGTCAGGGTCGCCGAGGATCCGCTGACCCGCAGACCGCTGTCACCGACCGAGACCGAGCTGAAACTCAGGTCGGCGATGGCCATGTAGCCGCCGGTTCCTCCCTGTGTCAGGGTCCCGTAGAGGACGCCCGAGCTCGGACCGGTGATCTGCACGCTCACGTCGGCGATGCGGAGATCCAGCTCGCCGCCGTGGCCGGTCGCCGTGATGGTCCCGCCGAAGTTCACTCGGCCGATGCCGCCTGCGTTCACATTGATCGCGCCGCCGGAGGCGGTGAAGCCGCCGCCGGAGAAGCTGCCCTTGGCGATCGGACCCTCGATGTAGCTGCGGAACGACTGCTTGAACCCCCAGTCCATGCTGCCGCCGGTGACCGCGCGGGCCACGCACACCTCCGGTGCCGGGGTGACGTCGGGCGTCGTGGTGGTCTCGACCGCGAACGGGAGGGAGATGCTGCGCTCCCCCGCGGCGAGGGTCACCGTGTGCGCTCCCGTGGCGAAGTCGGCCGGGACCGTCCACGTCTGGGTCGCCACGCCGTCCCGGCCCACCACTACAGAGGGCAGGGTCACCGGATCGGAGCCGATCACGACCGACACCTCGTCACCCGCACGGAAGGGGCTGGCGGTGAAGGTCACCGTCTGGCCCTGCAGCACCCGAGCATCCTGATGCTGGCCGTTGACCGTGCCGGTGAGCGAGGGCAGCTCCCAGGCCAGCGACACGGGTGCCGCCGGCTTGTTCCCGTCGGCGTTGGCGCCGCTGGCGTAGTAGAACGAGCGGATCGCGCTGGGCACCTGGAGGATGAAGGCGTTGCTCCACGCCGAGGTGCGTCCGGCGGACCAGGTACCCGCGGCGGTGGTGTCGGTCCAGGCCAGCCCCACCTCCGCGTCCACGACGTTCCGATGGAAGTCGGGCACCTCGGCGCCCGAGATCGCGGCGACCACGGTGCGCTCGCCGGCCGGGACCGCCTCGCCCTCGACCGAGGAGGACACGATGGCCGACCATGCGCCGTTGCCGTCCTCATCGAAGGCGATCACCGGGTCGGTCAACGTCACTGCGTAGGCGCCGTAGGCGGTCACCGTGAGCGCGCCGGTGAAGGCGATGCTCGTGCAGCCCTCGTCCACCGTGGCGATGCCGCGCGACAGCACGAAGTCCCGCCCATCGACGGTCACGTCGCCGGAGGCCTCCTTGACCCAGCCCGATGAGTAGGCGTTCCATGCCCAGCGGGCGGTGACGCCGCTGAGCGTCTCGGCGGCGTCCGGATCCGGAGTGCACACCGGGACCTGTGCGGGGTCGACCACACCGTAGTTGGCGGTGGTGCGGGCCTCGCTGCCGGCGAAGTCGTTGCTCGCGGTGAAGACCGCGCGGAAGGTATGTCCGCCCGCTGCCAGATCGTCCGCACGGAGCACCGCGCTGCCGTCGTTCACGGCGGCGGTGCCGAGGGACTCCTCGAGCCCCCCGACGGTGGTGAAGAACTCCACCTCGCCGGCGGCGGCCGACGGGGTCACCGTCGCGGTGAGCACGGCCTCGCCGCCGAGGACGAGCGGGGCACTCGGGGTGACGGCCAGAGCCGTCTCCGAGACCGCCGGCCAGTCGAACTCCACCGTCAGCGGTGCCGCCGGCTTGGTGGGGTCGCCGTTCGCACCGCTGGCGTAGTAGAACGAGCGGATCGAGGAGGGGACCTCCAGGATGAAACCGTTCGGCCAGGCCGCGGTGCGCCCAGCGGACCAGGTGCCGGAGGCGGTGGTGTCAGCCCAGTCGAACTGCACCTCGCGCTCGCCCGCCTCGGCCGGCCGCGCATCCACGCCGGCGAAGGTGCCGACGACGACACGCTCCTCGCTGCCGTTGACGGCGGCGACCCACACGCCCGAACCATCGGAGCGCAGGTGCAGCGCCGGGTCGGTCAGCTCGACGACGAAGGAGCCGTAAGCGGTCGTGGTCAGCGTCGCGCCGAAGCTGATCACCGCACCCCCGGCGTCCGCGAGGACCTCGCCGTCGGAGAGCTCGAAGCTCTGGCCGTTCACCGTCGCGTCGCCATCGGCGGTCTTGACCCAGCCGGAGGAGTAGTCGCTCCAGTTCCAGCTCGCGGTGGCACCGGAGGTCGTCTGCGCGTTGTCGCCGGGGACGTACGGCGCCGGGGCGGCCGGGTCGACCACGCCGTAGTTCGCGGTGCGTGCCCCCTCGCTGCCGAGGAACGAGGCCGGGACGGCCGGGGTGAAGACGGCGACGAAGCCGTGCCCGCCCGCGGCGAGCGCCGTGGTGGACAGGGTCGCCACCCCGTCGGAGCCCACCGTCGCGCTGCCGAGCGGGGTGCGCTCGGTGGTGCCGTCGGCGATGGAGAAGAACTCGACCGCACCGGCCGGGTGCGCCGTCTCATCGCCTTCTTCCGCGACGGTCGCGCTGAGGACGACCTCGACGCCGAGCAGCGCGGGCGCGGCCGGAGCGGGCGGGTCGACCGTGGTCACGGTGCCCTTCGCCTCGGCCGGGGTGCTCACCGTGATCGTGACCGGCGTCTCGGCGGTCGAGCCCTCGTAACCGGGATCGTGCGAGGCGAAGACGGCGGTGATCTCGTGCGTGCCGGCGGCCAGGGGCACCGTCAGGCTCGCGGTGCCGCCGGAGACCGGAACCGGGTCGGCGAGTGCGTCGGAGCCGCGGACGAAGGTCACTTCACCGTCGACCGCCGGGGAGACCGTGGCGGTGAGGGTGACCTGTTCGCCGACGAGGATGTCGGTCGCATCGGCGGCCACCGTGGTGACCGTGGGAAGCGCGGCGACCTCGTAGTCGAGGCGGAAGCTCACCGGGTCCAGCACGGTGCCGATGGAGTACGCCTCGCCGAAGAACGCGCTGGCCCCGGCTCCTGCCACCGTCGGGGCACCGCTCACGGAGACCGCGCCGTCACCGGTGCTCACACCCGCTCCCGCGGTGGTGAACGTGGCGATCACCAGATCGCTGACGAGGACCTCACCGGTGCCTGCCGCAAGGTCGAAGGAGACCGTGGGGGTGGCGAGGGTGATGTCGATCCCATGCCAGCCGTGCCAGCGCACGCTGCCCGGCGCAGTGAAGGAGCCCTGCCCTGTCTCCTCGTCGTAGACGCCGGCATCGCCGGTGCCCCAGTTGTAGGGGGCGGGGCTCTCGCTCGCTCCCCCGGAGAGCTCGGTGGTGCCGCCGAACATCGCGACGTAGTTGCGCCAGTTCTCGCGGAAGCCCCAGTCGAGGGTCGCGTCGGAGACGGCGGCGCCCTCGGCCGCACTCGCAGCCTGAGGGGCGATGATCAGGCCGCTCGCGACGACGAGCGTCGCGGTCGTCCAGGCGAGCAGGCGCGATGCCCTGCTGCGCGGGGGGAGATCTCGAGTTCTCACGGTGGGAACTGCTCCTTCTTCATCAGGGCGGGTCGGGCCGCCGGATCCATCGATCCATCAGAAAGTAAGCCAAGGCTTGGCTAATTTTCATGGGTTAAGGCAAGGTTAGGCTAACCATGCATAGACATGCAACGGATGTCACCCTTTCCACCCGGACGCGGTCCCTCACGCCGCGCGGTACTCCTCGAACCGAGCCTCCAGATCGGCGCCGGCCGCGTTGTTGAGCGCATAGGCGCGGGCGACCTCCTGCGCGATCTGCTCATGCTCGACGGCGCCGAAACCGGCCTCGTCGAGCAGCGACCGGTAGCGCTCCTTGAACACCGTCGGATCCGCGATCTGCGGGAAGCGGTAGAACCGGACCCCCTCGTCCCCCTCGATCCCGTAGGCCCGCTCGAACATGCGGGCGATCATCAGCCCGCCGGAGAGGTCCGCCAGGTATCGGGTGTAGTGATGGGCCACGAACAGCGGCAGCGAGGAGGAGCCGACCTCTTCGATCCGATCGACGTAGGCCCGGATCCCCGGGGTGCGGTATCGACCGCGCACCTGGGGTTCCCAGTCCTGGCCGATCCAGTGCTCCAGGTCCTGCACCAGCGCAGGCAGGCGATGCAGCTCCGGCATCCAGAAGGCGAAGTCCTCGCCCTGCTGCGCGCGCTGCGCCTCGGCCGCGGACTCCAGCGCCTCGTACATCAGGAAGTGCTGGGCGGCCTGCGCGGCGATCCCCTCCCGGGTCAGTCCTCCCTTGAGATACGCGTCGTAGTAGCGGGGGCCGCTCTTCTCCTCGCCCTCCCAGGTGTCGCTGCTGCCGTGTCCGCTGAAGGACACCTCGCGCAGGCGCTGGGAGAGAGGGATCTGCTCGGCAGGTGTCGGGGTCGTCATGGTCTCCTCCTTGATCGGTCGTTCGTCGCGGTCATCCGCCGGACTGCTCACTCGGCGGGCCGGTCGGCGGAGGCGTCGTCGGAGTCCGCGGGACCATCGGCGGCGTGGGCGGCACGGGAGCGGCGGACGGCCATCGGGATGCCGATCGCGGCGGCCAGCACCACCGCGGCGCCGGCCGCGAGAGCGATGATCACCCCCGCCTCCGGACCCGAGGAGGCGCCAGGCGCGGCCGGATCGGCCGCCTCGGTCGCGGCGCCCTCCTCCGCCGGGCCGGTCGGCGGCGCCGTCGGTCCGGGACTCTCCGGCACGGCGAAGGTCACCGGAGTGAAGGACTCGTTGTTGGCGTTGACGGTGCCGTGGGCGCCGATCGTGATGATGCCGCAGGTGTACGTCAGGCAGTCGATCTCGTCGCCCTCCTGGGCGGCGCCGTCGTGCGGGTTCCCCGAGGAGCTGGTGAAACGGCTTCCGGGGATCGTGAACTCGACCTCCCACTCGCCGTTCGCGTCGATCACGGCGTTCGCCTCCGACGCGGAGCTGCCGCCCTCGAACGCCACCAGCCGGATCGCCCCGTCGGTGCTCGCATAGCTGTACGTCACCCCCGTGGCCCCGCCCTGACTCGGCGCCCAGGCGTTCGAGGCGGCGTCGGAGACCACACCGAAGAAGACGTAGACGCCCCCGGGCGCATTCGGCTGATACTGGAAGCCGCTGCCCTGGAGGACGACCACGGTCGGCCCCTCAGGATCCGGCGCGGGGGTGATCGTCACGCCTCCCACCGCGTGGGCCGGAGGCGCCGGCAGCACGGCCGCCGCCCCCGCTGCGAGCACTCCCGCGAACAGGAGCGCCCCGATCCGGAGGGCGGAGGCGAAGCGCACCCCCCTGCTCTCGGCTGTCGTCATCGACCCGTCCCTTCTCTCTTCTCTTCCTGCACTCTGCGTCCTTCCTGCGCACCCGAATCCGACGCCCCGTCAGACCCTCTCCGCGCCGCTGAGGCGCTCACCCCGCCCCGGCTGCCGTCACCGCGCCGGCCAGGGCGGGCGCAGGAGGCTCGTCGGCAAAGCGCACCGGCACGATGAGCAGCGACCCGTCCTCCTCGTGCAGCACGCGCACCGGGTGCCGGTACACCTCGCTGAGGGTGGCGGCGGTGAGCACCTCGGCGGGCGTGCCCACCTGGCGCATCGTCCCCTCGGCCATCAGCAGCACGCTGTCGGCGTAGGCGGCGGCCGCGGCGAGGTCGTGCAGCACCACCAGCACGCCGTTGCCGGCGCGAGCGTACTGCCGGGCGATGGCGAGCACCTGCTCCTGATAGTTGATGTCGAGTGCGGCGGTGGGCTCGTCCAGCAGGAGCAGCGCCGTGCGCTGGGTCATCGCCCGCGCCAGGGACACCCGCGCCCGCTCCCCGCCGGAGAGCGAGGTGAAGGGGCGGTCGGCGAAGCGGAGGGTGTCGCTGCGCGCCAGCTCCTGGGCGATGACGCGATCGTCCTCCGCCACCGAAGCGACGCCCCGCCAGGGCGCACGACCCATCTTGACGACCTCGACCACGGTGAAGGGGAAGCTGATCGCGTTGCTCTGCCGCAGCACCGAGCGCCGCCGTGCGAGCTCCCGGTTCGACCAGTCCGACAGCTCCCGGCCGCCCAGGCGGATCGACCCGCCGTACGCATGATCGCCGGCCAGTGCTCCGAGCAGGGTGGACTTGCCCGCGCCGTTCGGGCCGATGATCGCCAGTACCTCCCCCGCGCGGAGGGAGAAGGACACCCCGGAGACGATCCCGGTGCCCTCGAAGGCGACCGAGACGTCGCGGGCCTGCACCAGGACCTCGCCGGGACGAGGAGCGGACGGGAGGGGCACGGCGGCGCGGGTCATCACCACCCCCCGTTCCGGCTGAAGCTGCTCTTGAGGAGGAAGAAGAAGAACGGCCCGCCGATGAGCGCGGTGAGCATGCCCAGCGGAAGCTCCGCGTAGGGGATCGCCGTGCGCGCGAAGGTGTCCGCGAGCACGAGCAGAAGAGCCCCGCCGAGGGCGCTGGCCGGCACGAGGACACGATGCCCGGGCCCCACCACCATGCGGATGAGATGCGGGATCACCAGCCCGACGAAGCCGATGATCCCGGCGAAGGCGACGGCCGCGGCGGTGAGCAGCGAGACGACGAGGATCGCGACGATGCGCAGCCGCTCGATGTTCAGCCCGAGATGCCGCGCGGCGTCGTCGCCGAGGCTGAGCAGATCCAGCCGTCCGGCGAGCAGGACGGCGAAGACCAGGCCGATCGCCAGCAGCGGCAGCACCGTCGACACCGAGCTCCACAGGGCGCCGGCGAGACTCCCCATCTGCCAGAAGACGATCTGCTCGCGCTGGTTGGTGGTGCCCGCGAAGGTCATCATCGCCAGCGCCGCGCCCGCGAAGGCGTTCACCGCGATGCCCGTGAGGATGAGCGTGATCACCTGGGTGCGCCCGCGCGAGCGGGAGATGGAGTAGATCAGCAGCGCGGTGCCCATCCCCGTGACGAAGGCGCCGACCGGGATCGCGAAGGAGCTGCCGGCGGCGAACCCGGTGACGATCATCAGGCTGGCGCCGACCGCCGCGCCGGAGGACACCCCGATCACCCCGGGATCGGCCAGGGGATTGCCGAACACACCCTGCATGATGGCGCCCGCCGCGGCGAGCGCCGCCCCGACGAACACCGCCAGCACCACCCGGGGCAGGCGCACCTCCCACAGGGCGGCCTCGGCCTGGGGGTGGCTCGGCTCCGCGCCGCAGGCGATCCCCACCCGACGGCAGAGCGAGCCGATCACCTCGACCATCAGGATCTGCATCTGGCCGATCGCCGCCGAGACGAGTGCGGCGAGGACGAGGCCCACGGCGAGCAGGAGGAAGAGCAGAGCGACCCGTCCGCGGCGGGGACGGGGCAGCCGCGACGGGTCGGCCTCGTAGTCCAGCACACGCGGCAGCCGCAGGGGCACGGCGGCCAGCCGGACCGTCCCGGGGGCGACGACCGCCGGCGGCGCCGCGGGGATCAGCGCGTCCCCGCGCATCGACGACCCCTCCGCCGGGGCCGGGTCCGTGGCCGCGTCCAGGGTCACGGCCCTGCCTCGACGGGGACGACGGTGTCGAGGTCCACGCGATAGACGGCCTCCGCGAGAGCCGCGAGCACCTCCGGGGTGCGTGGTCCCCAGGTGAACATCTCGTAGTCGCTCATGTCGACCACCCGCCCGCGTTCGCCGGCCGGGGTCTGCGCGACGCCGGGGATCTCGAACAGCCCCTCCACCCCGCCGACCGACTCCAGGCCCAGGGTGAGCATGAGGATGAGATCGGGCTCGAGCTTCATCAGGCCCTCGGCCGTCAGCGACCCGCTCACCCAGTTCGCCCGAGCGGCGACGTCGATGCCGCCGAGGGTGTCGATGATGACGCCCGCGGCGCCGCGCGAGCCGTCGGGGTTGTTGCCGTACATGTAGTAGATCCCCGCCCGGCCCCGCATGTAGAGGAACACCATCCGCACCCGGTCCTCCTCCCGCTCCGGGACGACGGCGGCGATCCGCGCGAGGGTGTCGGTCAGGCGGGCGTCGAAGTCGGCGGTGTAGAGGGCACCCAGCTCCGGAACGCCCAGGGCCTCGGCCACGTCGGAGATCAGCCGGGGGATGTCCTCCAGGTCGTCGGCCGGGTCGAAGAAGACCACCGGGATGCCGGCGTTGCGCAGCTGCAGCTGCACGTCGTAAGGCCCGACGCTGTAGTCGGTGAGGATCAGGGACGGGTTGAGATCGAGGATCGCCTCGGCGTTCAGGGAGTGCCCGTCCATCACCAGCGGCAGATCCCTGGCCGAGTCGAATCCCGTGGTGAGATCGCGCCCGATCACGTGCGGGCCGAAGCCGAGGCCGAACACGATCGAGGCGAGGCTCCCCGTTCCGTCCAGGGCGAGGATGCGGCTGGTGTCGGTGATCTCCACGACGACGTCGTCGAGACCGGTGACGGTGACCGGCAGCACGGGCCGCGGGTCCTCCGCGATGGGGACGATGTCGGTGGAGGCGAGGAGGGCGGTGTCATGCCCTTCGAGCAGGCGCGGGCTGTCCGGAGCGGCCCGGGCGATGTCGCTGACGGCGACCTCCTCGCCGAAGACCAGCGCGCATCCCGTGAGGGAGATCACCAGCACGATGCCCACGATCGCGGCGCCCACGCGGCGCACCGCGCCCTGCCGCCCCTCGTCCGCCGGCCGGGGCCTCACCGGATTCGCCCATCACGCATAAGGGTAGTCTAACCAAAGTTAGGACAGGCTCACCAATATCATCTCGTCGCGCCGTCTCTCCGCGCGGGGACCGACGACCCCGCCGGCCCGGATCCGGGCCTCCGCACGCTGCGCCACGTGCACGC
>JBEBWQ010000032.1:0-14476 GCA_040392075.1 Microbacterium sp. | reverse complement strand
TGCTCGTCGAGGCGCACCTGCTGCCCGGCGGCCTGATCCGCAACGCGCACCAGCACTTCATCCGCCGCGACCAGCGGCTCCGGGTGGAGAGCACCGCCTCGGCATGGACCAGCGGCTTCGCCGAGGGCCAGGAGATCGTCATCCCGCTGAAGAACGGCGAGGGCGGCTACATCGCCGACGAGGAGACGCTCGACCGCATCGAGGGCGAGGGGCTCGTCGCCTTCCGCTACACGGGCGTGAACCCGAACGGGTCGCTCCGTGACATCGCGGGGCTGCGCAACGAGCGCGGCAACGTGGTGGGCCTCATGCCGCACCCCGAGCACGCCGTGGAGCCGGGCTTCGGCCCGGACACCCCTGCGGCGATGCGCTCCGGCGTCGACGGCCTCACCTTCTTCACCAGCGCGATCGCCTCCCTCACCGCCGTCGCCGCCTGAGCGGGCGCTTCTCCTCCTCTCCGCGGATCACGGGAGTCGTGCGTCTGCGCGCCCGCGGAGCCAGGCGAGACCACACCACCGGCGGAGGGTGCCCGGACGGCGTTCCGGGCATCGGTTCCGCGGCTGCGCGGAGCGGTCAGCCGTCCCGCGGACGGGTCTGCCGGTCTCCGCACCGCGGGTAGGCTCGGGTCCATGAGCATCGACCTCGACGCGCTGTACATCGACCTGCACCGGCACCCCGAGCTCTCCTTCCAGGAGACCCGCACCGCGGCGATCGCCGCGGGCCACCTGCGCGACCTCGGCTACGAGGTGCAGGAGGGGATCGGCCGGACGGGCGTCGCCGCGGTGCTCCGCAACGGCGACGGACCGGTGGTGTGGCTGCGCGCCGACATGGATGCGCTGCCGGTCCCGGAGGAGACCGGGCTCCCCTACGCGAGCACGGCGACGGGCATCGATCCCGACGGCAACACCGTGCCGGTCATGCACGCCTGCGGGCACGACATGCACGTGACCGCGATGATCGGGGCCGCGGAGGCCCTCGTCGCCGAGCGCGGCACCTGGGCGGGCACCGTGGTGGTCCTCATCCAGCCGGCCGAGGAGTACGGTGCGGGCTCGCGCGCCATGCTCGACGACGGACTGCTGTTCCGCGTGCCGCCGCCCACCATCGTCCTGGGTCAGCACGTCACCCCGCTGCCGGCCGGAGTGATCGGCGTGCGCCCGGGCACCCAGATGGCGGCGTCCGACGGACTGCGGGTGACGCTGCACGGCCGCGGGGGCCACGGTTCCCGCCCGCACGCGACCATCGATCCGATCGTGATGGCGGCCGCGACCGTCATGCGCCTGCAGACCGTCGTCTCGCGCGAGGTCAACCCGCTCGACATGGCGGTGGTGACCGTGGGCGCGATGCACGCGGGCCTGAAGAACAACATCATCCCGACCGAGGCGACGCTGGACCTGAGCCTGCGCTATCCGAACGACGAGCTGCGCGCCTCGGTGCTGCGGCGGGTGGAGCGGATCGTCCGGGCCGAGGCCCTCGCCTCGGGCGCCGAGCGCGAGCCCGAGATCGAGACCCTGCACACCCTGCCGCCGACGATCAACGACCGCCTGGCCACCGAGCGGGCCACGGCCGCGTTCCGCCGCGCCTTCGGCGAGGAGTCCGTGGTGGACCCCGGCATGTTCACCGGCAGCGAGGACGTCTCCTGGTTCGCACGGGACGCCGGGGTGCCGCTGGTGTTCTGGTTCTGGGGCGGCATGGATCCGCAGACCTTCGCGAAGGCGCAGGCCGAGGGACGCCTCGACACCGACATCCCCACCAACCACTCGCCGTTCTTCGCGCCCGTGATGCACCCCACGATCGAGGTGGGCGTCGCCGCCCTCGTCACCGCGGCCCGGGAGTTCCTGGACTGAAGGGGCCCGTGCGGGGGCGAGCCGTTCCGACCCCCTCGGGCGAGGCTCACCCGACCGGCAGGCGCCGCCCCCACCACTCGAGGATCGCCTGGAAGCGCTGCACGCGGTGGCGCGGCCGGCCGTTCCGGCTGAGCCCGTGGCTCTCGCCGGGGAAGACGAGGAACTCCGCCTCGGTTCCCTGCCGGACGAGGCGGAGGAAGTACCGTTCGGCCGCCTCGATCGGGCAGCGGAGGTCCTTCTCCGAGTGGATGACGAGGGTCGGGGTCGTCACCTTCCCCACCGCCTCCATGGGGCTCTGCGCCTGCATCCGCTCCCGGTCGGCACCGGTGTACTCGTCGCCGAAGAACCAGCCGATGTCGCTCGTGCCCGCGAAGCTGGTCGTGTCGAGGAAGCCGCGTTCGACGATCGCACCCGCGAAGCGGTGATCGTGCGCGATGATCCAGGAGGTGAGGTAGCCGCCGTACGAGCCGCCCATCACCCCGAGGCGCTCCCCGTCGATCTGCGGGTGCGCGGCGAGCGCGGCGTCCAGGAAGGCGAGCACGTCGCGACGAGCCGGTTCGGCGAAGTCGCCGATCACCGCCCGGCCGAACTCCTCGCCGTAGCCCGCGGAGCCGCGCGGGTTGCACATCACCACCGCGTATCCGGCCTCCGCGTACACCTGCGCCTCGTCGAAGAAGGCGGAGGTGTACTGGGCGAACGGGCCGCCGTGGATCACCAGCAGCGCGGGATGCGGCCCCTCGCCCTCGGGCAGGACCACCCATCCCTGCACCTCGACCCCCTCGGGTGTGGTCACGACGTGCTCGTACGGGATCAGCGCCGACGCCTGGAGCACCGGGGACAGACTGGTCAGGGCGAGGAGCGCGCCGTCGCTCAGGACCGCCACGTCCTCCGGCGAGTCCGGGAAGGCGACCGCGGCCGCCACCGTCCCGCCGTCCGCGGCAAGCGCGCGGACCTCATGATCGCCGGCGGTGAGCGCGACCGCCGTGCCGTCCTCGCCCACCCGGACGATCTGCGTCGTCCCCCGCGTACGGTGCTGGCTCAGGACGCCCTCCGGCACGGGGACGAGCACCGAGCCCGGCTCGCCGAAGTCCCAGGCGACGTCGGTGAGACGGGTCATCGCTCCGCCTTCCCCGGGGCCTGTGCGTTCGAGAGGGCCCGTGCGTTCGAGAGGGGCAGGGCCTTCGAGGGGGGCCGGGCTTTCGAGGGGGACGGTGAAGATCCCGCCCGACCGGCCGACGAAATCGGTTCCGCTCTCACCGAGCTCCGCGGCGATCAGCCACAGCCGCCCCCGATGGACGAGGATCGCGCCGAGCTGCAGCTGAGCCGCGGGATCCACGATCGTCCGCGGGTCGGCGTCGGCGTCGTTCAGGTGCACGCTCCAGACACCGCCCGCGAGCTCACCGGGCGCACCGGTGACGAAGAAGACCCGCTCGCCGTCCTCGGAGAACGCCGGCCAGGCATGGTTCCGCGCTTCCCGGGTGAGCCGCCGCGGCTCGGGGACGGCCGTCCCGACGGGCTCCAGCCCCTCGGTGAGGTCGTACCCGTCGGTGCCCAGCGCGTCGAAGACCGGGGCGGGGACGTCGGCGGGGACGTCGACGAGGAACAGGTGGCCGGGACGGTCGAGGGTGTAGCCCAGACCGTCGGCGCGGTAGTCGGCACCCGTGAAGCGGCGTGCCGGCTCGGCGTCCGGACCGACGCCCTCCACCGTGCCGTAGCGCCCCGGCTCGGGCTCCCGGGAGACGAAGGCGATCCGCCGCGAATCGGGGGACCACGCGAACCGGTCCACCCCGAGCGGTCGGTCGCTGAGCGGGAACGGCTCGCCACCGTCCACCGGCAGGGCGTACAGCTGCGGAGCGCCCCCATCGGAGCGGAGGAAGGCGATCAGCGCACCGTCGGGAGAGATCTGCGGGGCCAGGTCCCGCCGCCCGCGCGTGAGCCGACGCGGCTCGCCGCCCTCGGCCGGAACGATCCAGAGCTGCGCGGTGTAGCCGTCCAGCCGCAGGCTCGGACGCTCCTGCGCGAAGACGATCCGCTTCCCGTCGGGCGTCACGGTCAGTCCCGCCACCCGGGTCATCCCGGTCAGATCGAACGGCTGCATCGTCACTCCTCCGCCTGCTGCTGCGCCGGAACCGGCACCCTGCCACACTACGCGCGGTCCCATCGGTCATCTCGGCCGGGAATGCGACGTCGCAGCGCGCGGAGACACGCAGCAGGCCGCCGGACGGTGACGACCGTCCCTGTCCCGGGATGCCACGGCGCACGGTGCGCACGGGTTCGGCCTAGAGCAGGCCGTCGCCGGCGGCCGGCCCGACTTCGCTCCGACGGCGGCAGAGATACCTCCGCGGTCCCCGGAGAACCTGAAGGTCCGCCGATCGACGCGCGGGCGTCGCGGCCCGATGAGGACGGCAGGACTCCCGTCCCCTGCGGCGCGGTCCGTCCCCTCCGGCGCGGGACTGGGCGGGGCCGCGCTCAGACCCGGATGGCGTACGCCGAGGGCGCGACCGGTCCGTGCGTCTCGCGGTGCAGCGCCGCCATGCGATCGTCCAGCTCCGCGGCCGCCACGGCGGCATCGGTGAGGCTGGCGACGAGGTGATCGGGCACGGCACCGTCGAACTTGTAGTAGATCTTGTGCTCCAGACTCGCCCAGAAGTCCATCGCGATGGTGCGGAACTGCACCTCCACCGGCACGCGCACGGCGCCCGTGGAGAGGAAGACGGGGATCTCCAGGATCGCGTGCAGGCTGCGGTACCCGTTGGGCTTGGGCTGCGCGATGTAGTCCTTCACCGTGCGCACGGTGATGTCGTCCTGCCCGGCGAGCAGGTCGAACAGGCGGTACACGTCGGCGACGAAGCTGCAGGTGACCCGCACGCCCGCGATGTCGGTGATCTCCGCCCGCACGAGGTCGAGGTCGGGCTCGCCGATGCCCTTGCGGATGACCTTCTCGGCGATGCTGTCGGGGTTCTTCACCCGGCTCGTCACGTGCTCGATGGGGTTGTAGTCGTGGTCGTGGGTGAACTCGTCGCGGAGGATCGCGATCTTGGTCTCGATCTCCCGCATCCCGTACTCGTACTCGCGGAGGAGCCGCTGGAACCGATCCCGGAGATGGCGGACCCGGGCGAGGGAGTCATCGGTCACGGTGATCGCGTCGTCGGGGAGGGACATGCCCCCGAGGCTAGGCGGCATGCATCGGAATCGACTGTGCATGCGGGATCCGAGGTGCGGAGGCGGTCGGCGGATGGGGGATGATCGAAGGACCATGACCCTGCGACTCGACCCCCTCGCGCTGCGCCGCGGACCGGACGGCGATGCGACCCCGGAACCCGATGACGTCTATATGTCGTTCGCGGAATGGGTGGAGCAGACCGGCATCTCCCTGTACCCGGCGCAGGACGAGGCCCTCATCGAGATCGTCTCGGGCCACAACCTCATCCTCTCCACCCCCACCGGCACGGGGAAGTCGCTCGTCGCCGTCGGCGCGCACTTCGCCGCTCTCGCCGAGGGGCGGCGCACCTTCTACACGGCCCCGATCAAAGCCCTGGTGAGCGAGAAGTTCTTCGCCCTCGTCGATGTCTTCGGCCCCGAGAGCGTCGGCATGATCACCGGCGACTCGGCGGTGAACGCCGACGCCCCGATCATCTGCTGCACGGCGGAGATCCTCGCCAATCTCGCCCTGCGGGGCGGTGCCGACACTCCCGTCGGCCAGGTGGTGATGGACGAGTTCCACTTCTACGCCGACCCCGACCGGGGCTGGGCCTGGCAGGTGCCGCTGCTGGAGCTGCCGCAGGTGCAGTTCATCCTGCTGTCGGCGACCCTGGGCGACGTGACCGGCCTCGCCGCCGACCTCACCCGCCGCACCGGACGGGAGACCGCGGTGGTGACGGGTGTGGAGCGTCCCGTGCCGCTGCACTACTACTACGAGACGACGCCGATCCACGAGACGATCGAGCAGCTGCGCGACACCGGCCAGGCGCCGATCTACGTGGTGCACTTCTCGCAGTCGCAGGCGATGGAGCGGGCGCAGGCGCTCAGCAGCACGAAGATCGCCACCCGCGAGCAGCGCGACGAGATCGCCGCGCTCATCGGCGGATTCCGCTTCACCACCGCCTTCGGCCGCACGCTCTCCCGGTTCCTGCGCGCGGGCATCGGCGTGCACCACGCCGGCATGCTGCCGAAGTACCGGCGGCTGGTGGAGCAGCTCGCCCAGCGCGGCCTCCTCCGGGTGATCTGCGGCACCGACACCCTCGGCGTGGGCATCAACGTGCCGATCCGCACCGTGCTGCTGACGGCGCTGACGAAGTTCGACGGCACCCGGATGCGTCAGCTCACCGCGCGCGAGTTCCACCAGGTCGCCGGACGGGCGGGACGCGCCGGCTACGACACCGCGGGCACGGTGGTCGTGCAGGCGCCCGAGCACGAGACCGAGAACCTCGCGGCCATCCGCAAGGCGGGCGACGACCCGAAGAAGAAGCGCAAGATCATCCGCAAGAAGGCGCCCGACGGCTTCGTCTCCTGGGGTGAGCCCTCGTTCCGCAAGCTCATCGACGCGGAGCCGGAGACCCTCACCTCGCACATGCAGGTCACGAGCTCCCTGATGCTCAACGTCATCGCCCGCGGTGGCGACGCCTTCGCCGCGATGCGCCGGCTCATCTTCGACAACCACGAGCCGCGGTCGCGTCAGCGCCTGCTCGCTCTCCGGGCGCTCGGCATCTACCGCACCCTGCGCGAGTCGGGCGTGGTCGTGCAGGACGGGGACGGCATCCGGCTGACGGTCGATCTGCAGCCGAACTTCGCCCTCAACCAGCCGCTCTCCCCCTTCGCCCTGGCGGCCTTCGACCTGCTGGATCCGGAGAGCCCGGCCTTCGCCCTGGACATGATCTCGATCGTCGAGGCGACCCTGGACGATCCCCGCGCGGTGCTCAGCCAGCAGGAGTTCCGAGCCCGCGGCGAAGCGATCGCCGCGATGAAGGCCGAGGGCATCGAGTACGACGAGCGGATGGAGCTGCTGGAGGAGGTCACCTACCCGAAGCCCCTGGCCGAGCTCCTCGGCGCCGCCTTCGAGACCTTCAGCGCGGCTCAGCCGTGGATCCGCGACAGCGAGCTGCGGCCCAAGTCGGTGGTGCGCGACATGTACGAGCGGTCCATGTCGTTCGGGGAATACGTCGCCTTCTACCAGATCGCCCGCTCCGAGGGCGTGGTGCTGCGGTACCTGTCCGACGCCTACCGCGCGGCCGCGCAGACCATCCCGGAGGATCTGAAGACCGAGGACCTGCGCGACCTCATCGAGTGGCTCGGCGAGCTCGTGCGGCAGGTCGACTCGTCCCTGCTGGACGAATGGGAGGAGCTGGTGAGCGGGGTCGTGTCCGCATCGGGCGACGAGCCGATCGTCCCGCCCGCGCCGAAGCGCCTCACCACGAACGTCCGCGCCTTCCGCGTGCTGGTGCGCAACGAGCTCTTCCGCCGGGTGCAGCTGGCCGCCCGGGAGGATGTCGACGCGCTCGGCGAGCTGGATCCGGTCCTCGGCGCGGACGGCTGGTCGGATGCGCTGGATGCCTACTTCGCCGAGCACGACGAGATCGGCACCGGGCCGGATGCCCGCAGCACCGCGCTGCTGATCATCGACGAGACCGGCACGGCGGACCTGCCGGGCATCGATGCCGAGGACGGCGACGGCCGCGCCTGGCGCGTGCGGCAGATCCTCGACGACCCGGCGGACGACCACGACTGGGGGATCTCGGCGGTCGTCGACCTCGACGCCTCGGACGAGGCGGGTGAGGCGGTCATCCGCGTGATCGCGGTGAGCCGGTTGTAGCGGCGGCGCGAACCGAAGCGGGGCGAGGGACGCGGAGGGGGGAGCGCGACCCTCCGCAGCGGATCAGGCCGTGTCCCCCTCCGGATCGGAGGGCGGCTCCCCGGCGGGAGCGACCGTCGGGATGTCGATCGTCACCGAGGTCACCTCCCCGCCCAGAACACCGCCGAGAGCGTCGACGGGCGCGACCTCGGGAAGATCGGTCGTCTCTCCTGACCCGAAGGGCTCGGCCGGCAATCCGGCCCACTCGCCCGGTTCCTCCGGCCGCTGCATGAACATTCCCATCCGCCCATTCTGCCGCCCTCGAGCGCCACCGTGCCCCTGCCGCCGTCGCGGCGGTCTCGCCGATCGCCTCTCCCGCGTCGTCCGATCCCCGTGCCCCCGATCTGACCGGTCACCGGGTGCAGCCGAGAATCGGCGTACTCATCGGCCGATCAGCTCCTCCACGATCTCGTCGGCCTTCTCGCGGTTCTGCGGCTCGAGGACCGTCGTGATCGCCGCGAGGACGAGAACGATTCCCACCGCCCCGGGATCGGGCGAGCCCAGGGCATGGTCACCGACGTAGCTTGCTCGCCCCCGCCGCGCGGTGAGGGTCGCCGTGGACCGCGCGCCCTCAGCGGCGGCGGCCGTCGCCTCGATGAGGGACGCGCCACTCGGCACGGCGGCGGCCGGCGCCAAGGCGTCGACCATCGTGCGGTCGCCGAGCTCAGCGCCGCCGACCCTCTGGATCGCCCGCAGCGCACCAGCAAGACCCCGGCCGACGGCCTCCGTCGCGGAGCCGTCCTCCGCCTCGGCGAGATGGGCCGCCAGCTCTTGGAACAGCAGGCCGTAGAGCGGGCCGCTGGTCCCGCCGACATCGTCGAGGAAAGCGGTCGCCGCAGCGGTGAGCCCTGCGGCGTCGCCGCCACGCCTCACCCGCGCCCGGGCTCTGGTCAGCCCGCCGACGAAGTTGTCACCGAAATCTCCATCGCCCGCCGCCTGGTCCAGGCGCGTGAGCGCATCGTGCAGTCCGTGCGCCCTGGCGGACAGCGCCTCGAGGATGCCGTCCCGCGGAATCGCGCCTGCCGGGGCCGGAGCGGCCGGAGCCGCGTCGGCCGTCGCCGCCGCCCGCCGTCCACCCTCCGCCGCGTCCTCCACCGGCGGAAGGGCCGGAGTCCCCGTGGACGCCCGGAACCAGCGCGCCCACCCGGGTTCCAGCGCGGTGACGCTGACGGAGAATCCGCGCATGTTCAGGGCCGAGACCAGTGTGCCGACCATCGCCCCTTCGACGGTGACATCGCGAGCGCGAAGCCTGTCGGTCACCAGGTCGTACAGACCGTACAGTTCCAGAAGCGTCGTCGCTCCCATTCCGTTGACGACCACGACGACGCCCTCCGGAGTCTCGCCGATCTCCGCGAGGGTCTCATCGACCATCCGGGAGACGGTCGCGGCGACATCGCCGAGCTCGCGCGACTGCCGGGCACGCTCGCCGTGGATTCCGATGCCGTAGTCGACGTGGCCGGGTTCCAGCTCGAACGCGGGCTGGCCCGTCGCGACCAGGGTGTGCGCGCGAGTCGCGAGTGCGATGGACCGCGACCGGGCGACGACCCGATCGCCCAGCGCCACCAGTTCGTCCAGGGAAAGGCCCTCATCGGCCGCGGCTCCGAGGATCTTCTCGATGATGACCGTGGCCGCTGTGCCCCTCCGGCCGGTCTCCACCTCGTCACCCCCGGTGGCGAGGTCATCGGCGACGACGACCCGGCCGACCTCGATGCCCTCTGCGGCGAGCCGCTCCGCCGCGATCCCGAAGTTGATGAGGTCGCCGGTGTAGTTCTTCACGATGTGCAGCACACCGCCGGGCTTGGTCACACGCTTGCTCGCCTCGTACACCTGCCGGTTGTGCGGAGAGGCGAAGACCTGACCGGGAACGGCGGCGTCCAGCCCGGCCGGTCCGACGAAACCCGCATGGAGAGGTTCGTGCCCTGACCCGCCGCCCGAGACGAGGCCGACCCGTCGCCCCGCGTTCGCGCGATCCGTCCAGACGAAGAGAGGGTCCTCGCTGACGACGAGCGTCTCCGGGTACAGACGCCCCAGGCCTCGAACGGCGCTGCGGACCGGTTCCGCGGGATCTCCGAACAGATAGTGGCTCATGTTCCGTTCTCTTCCTCATCTCCCGCGGGAACCCCTTCGTCCCCGGGATCGATCACGATGACGGATGCGTCCCCCAGATCCTAGACGACAGAAGAACCCACCCGGCGAAGAGGTCTGGCGACCTCGACACGGCCGGGACGGTGCGCGCCTGCTATCGGGCACCGTCGGAGCGAGGCACGAGACTGCACCGCCCGATCGTCAGGGCGACAGGGAACACCCGGCTGATTCAGGCCCGCGACGACGAAGCGCCCCTCGTCCTCTGCCTGGGGGCCCTCGGCGCGACCGGGCAGCAGGGAACAGCTGTTCCGCGGTCGCCTCGGAATCACCGACGCGGCGATCGTACAGAACCTCGAAACGGCGCATCCCGCGGCGGCGAGACAGCCCGCAGCCGGACGAGAGCGAACGGTGCCGGACCGCCGGAGGTCCTCTCCGCTTGCGCTGCGCGAGCCGCACATTTCCTGAGAGGACGTCTCTGCCTGCGAGGGAGCGCCATCGCCCTGCGGCCCCCGGCATCTCACTAGACTTCTCGAATCCGCACCTCAGGGAAGTCCCCATGAAGAAGCATCTCGACGTCGTCGGCGCCGCGATCGTCCGCGGCGGCACGGTCCTGGCGGCGCAGCGGGGACCGGGGATGACGCTCCCCGGGATGTGGGAGTTCCCGGGCGGGAAGATCGAGCCGGGCGAGACGCCGGAGCAGGCGCTCCTGCGGGAGCTGCGGGAGGAGCTGCGGTGCGGGGTCGCCGTCGGCGCGCTGGTGGAGACCACGACCCACGAGAGCGAGACAGTCGTCGTCACCCTGGCGGTCTACCGCGCGCGCCTCGTCCACGGGGAGCCGCAGGCCGTGGAGCACGCAGATCTGCGCTGGGTCCCGCTCACCGAGCTCGATGCCCTCGACTGGGCTCCCGCCGACGTCCCGGCCGTGCGCCGGCTGATGCGCGACCCGGGCTGAGCGCGGCCGCACCCCGGACGCTCCCCGGGGCTCTGCCGCCTACGGCCGTTCCCCGGGACGCCACCACGGAGGGCCGCATCCCGGGGAACGTCTCCGGCGGAGCCGGACCGCCGGCTACGCCTGCAGCACCGCGCTCTCGAGCCGGGCGTACGAGGCCTCCATGCCGTCGGCCATGCCGGTGGCGAGGATCATGTCGCGCGTCTCCCTGTCGGGGTACTCGATGAGCACCGTGATGAGGGTGGCCCCGTCCTCCTCGTAGAGGTTGAGGTCGTTGAGGGTGACCGGCTCGGTCATCCCCTGCATGCGCTCGGTGGTGACGGCGCGGCGGGGCCCGTCGACCAGGGTGGCCTCGCCCTCGAAGCCGAACGCCTCGCCCGGGGTGTCGCCGACCGGTGCCCACGTGTAGCGGTAGGCGTCGCCCGCGGCGAGCGCGACCTCGCACTCGGTCATCTCCCACCCGTCAGGGCCGAGCATCCACTTCCGGAGCAGCTCCGGCTCGTGGTGCGCGCGCCAGACCAGCTCGCGCGGCCCCTCGACCAGGCGCGTGATCCGCACGTGGGTGTCGTCGAGCTCCTCCACCCGGGTGCCCTTGCCCTGCGCGTACTCGCGGAGATCGGCCAGCACGGCGTCCAGCTGGCTCATCGCCATCGTGGTGCCCTCGACGGCGCCCATCGCGATGACCTGCTCCAGGTTCTCCAGCGAGCTGAACACGCTGGTGCTCACCATGCGCGTGCCCTCCGCGGTGGGGGTGAACTCGAAGGTCATCCGCATGCCGGGCAGGTCCGGGTTGATGTTCCCCTCCTCGTCGGCGAAGGCGTCGAGCACCACGAAGCGGTGCGGCTCCTCGATCTCGAGGAACTCCCACGTGCCCGAGGCGAGCTCGCCGCGCGGTCCGTGCATCGTGTAGTTCGCGCGCCCGCCGACGGTGTGGTCGAACGCGGTGAACGTCGACGGCCAGCCGGGCGGGCCCCAGAAGCGCTCGAGCTGACGCGGGTCGGAGTACACCTGCCACACCCGCTCGACGGGTGCGGCGAGATCGGCGATCACGGTCATTGTGAGGTTCTCGGTGTCGGTGATGACGTCGGTGACAGGCATGTCAGTCTCCTTCGGAGCGGGGGTCTTCGGAACGGGAGTGTCCGGCAGCCGGCGCGAACGGTTCGGCCAGCAGGTCGTCGAGACGCGCGATGCGCGCGCGCCAGAGGTCTTCGTAGCGGGCCAGCAGAGCCCGCGCGCGAGCGATCATGTCGGGGTTGGCGCGGACGAGGCGTTCCCGGCCCTCGGCGCGCTTGATGATGAGCCGGGCCTCCTCGAGCACGGCGACGTGCTTCTGGACGGCAGCGAACGACATGTCGTAGTCGCGCGCCAGTTCCGACACCGACTGCTCCCGGTCGATCGTCCGACGCAGGATGTCCCGCCGGGTGCTCGCGGCGAGAGCCTGGAACACCCGGTCGATCTCCGCATCGCTCAACTCCATTTGTGCAACCATTTGGTTGTACGTTAAGCGATGCCCGCACCCCTGTCAAGGGGCTTGCCGTCGGGATCGCGTTGCGATGACACCAGATGCCACGCGCACGGCACCGTTCAGGGCGAGCCCGGCGGACAGCGTGGTGATGCTCTCCGACTTGCGGGAGCCGGCCTGAGTCGTCACCAGCCCCGGCAACACGGCTGTCATGGATCGGAACTGCGGTGCCGAGGGCCGCGCGACGGTCCGTGAGCGTCGCTACGCGGAAGCCCTGAGGGACTCGAGGGCGGCGAGGACGAGATCGAGCCCGAAGATGAACTCCTCCGCAGGATCGTAACCGGCGGCGACGAGCTCCGCGGCGGACTCGGTGAGGTAAGGGAACTCGTCGGGCGGAAGCTGGGGCAGGTAGACGGACTCGACCATGTCCGCGAGCTCGTCGGCGGTGTCGAACGGCAGGCTCGCTGCCTGCAGGGCGTGACCGTAGACATAGCTGTCGAGCAACCAGTTGGCGTGCGTCGCCGCCAGGACCGAGAAGCCACCCCTTCGCAGGCAGGCGGTGACCGCTTCGCGGTGGCGGAGGTTCGCGGGCCCCGGCGATGTCCGCGACTCCATCAAACCGATCGCCCACGGGTGGCGGGCGAGAACCTCGCGGGCGGACACCGCCCGCCGTCGCATCGCCGACTGCCAGTCGGTCTCTTCGGACGGGAGCTCGATCTCCTCGAACACGATGTCGATCATGGCGTCCAGCAGCTCGTCCTTGCTCGCCACGTAGTGGTAGAGCGACATCGCGCCCGCGTCGAGCGCGCCAGCCAGCCGGCGCATGCTGAGCCCGTCGACCCCCTCGCGGTCGGCGAGCCGGACCGCCTCGACCGCCACCCGCTGCTTGCTCAGCCCCGGGTCTGACGTGACCTGGCGTTGTTCCTTCGCGGACACGGGCCTCCTCGCTCGAACGTCTTGACAATCGTACAGCGTACGTGAATAGTACGGTGCACGACGTACGGTGTACGACACAGCGAGAGCCGCGGCTCGGACATGAGGAGGCTTCTGTGGGAATCGAACAGGGATCGAATGCCGGAGCACGACAGGCTCCGGGGATAAGTGGGGTCGGGGCGGCGACGATGCGGGCCGCCGTCCAGCACCGCTACGGCCCGCCCTCGGTGCTGGAGTCGTCCGAGGTCGGGGTCCCCTCGCCCGGTCGAGGCGAGGTGCTCGTCCGGGTGGGCGCGGCCTCGGTGCATCCCGGCGACTACTTCGTCATGACCGGGGAGCCGTACCTGGTGCGCCTGGTGTTCGGGCTCCGCCGGCCGCGCCACGGCATCCCCGGCAGGGATCTCGCCGGCGTGGTGGCAGCGACCGGGAAGGATGTCACCGCTCTCCGCCCCGGCGACGAGGTGTTCGGGTGGAGCACCGAGGGGACGCTCGCGGAGTACGCCTGCGTCCCGGCGGACCACCTCGTGCCCGTTCCCGCCAACGTGTCGGTCGTGGACGCGGCAGCGGTGCCCACGTCGGCCCTGACGGCCCTGCAGGCGTTGCGCACGATCGCGAACGTCCGACCGGGCCAGACGGTGCTGATCACGGGCGCGTCGGGCGGCGTGGGCTCCTTCGCCGTACAGATCGCCAAGGCGTTCGGCGCCGAGGTGACGGGTGTGTGCAGCACCCGCAACGTCGAGCTGGTCCGCTCACTCGGCGCCGACCACGTCGTCGACTACACGAGCACCGACTTCACCCGCGCCGGGAAGCGCTACGACGTCATCCTCGACAGCGTGGAAGCCCAGCCGCTGGCGGCAGTCCGCCGAGCGCTGACGCCCACCGGCACCCTGATCCCCAACAGCGGACGCGGCGGACGGTGGCTCGGCCCCCTCGGTCGGATCCTCAGAGCACGCGTGCTGTCCGGGTTCACCCGTCAGCGACTGAGGCCCTTCACGTCGATCGAGAAGCGCCAGGACCTGCTCGCCCTGGCCGACCTGCTCACGACCGGGCAGGTCACGCCCGTCATCGACCGCACCTACCCCCTCGAGGAGGCAGCCGACGCCCTGCGCCACGTCGCGGCCGGCCACACCCGGGGGAAGGTCGTCGTCACCGTCACCGTCGCCGCCTGACGACCCCCTACGAGAACGACTCACCCCATGCGTACGCACGTTCATGCCTGCGCCGCTCCCGCGGACCGACCGCTCCTGGTGAAAGAAGAACCGATGACCATCCGAACGACACCTGCGAACCTGCTCGACAACCCGCCGGTCCCCGTGCAGGCCAAGCTCGCGGCAGCCTGGACCAGCCTCATGTTCCTC
>JBEBWQ010000031.1:0-14521 GCA_040392075.1 Microbacterium sp. | reverse complement strand
AACGGTCGTGACTCCAACGCACAGCGACTCGGCGTCAAGCGCTTCGGCGGCCAGGCCGTCAACGCCGGCGAGATCCTCGTCCGCCAGCGCGGCACGCACTTCCACCCCGGCGCCAACGTCGGCCGGGGCGGCGACGACACGCTCTTCGCCCTCGCCGCGGGTTCCGTGCAGTTCGGCTCGAAGGGCGGCCGCAAGGTCGTCAACATCGTCGCCGCGGCGGAGTAACCACCGCAGAGAGACATCCACCGGTTCGGGGCGGGCTTCGGCCCGCCCCGTCCGCGTTTCCGCCCGCATCATCCGTCAGGAGCATCATGGTCACCTTCGTCGATACCGTGACGCTGCACCTGCGTGCGGGTAAGGGCGGCAACGGCTGCGTGTCGGTCCGTCGTGAGAAGTTCAAACCCCTCGCGGGCCCCGACGGCGGCAACGGGGGAGACGGGGGCGACATCGTCTTGGTCGCCGACCCCCAGGAGACGACGCTGCTGTCGTACCACCACTCGCCGCATCGCTCCTCGGGCAACGGCGGCTTCGGCATGGGCGACCTGCGCTCCGGCGCCATGGGGGAGACCCTGGAGCTGTCGGTGCCGGTGGGCACCGTGGTCAAGGACCCGGACGGCGAGGTCCTCGCCGACATGATCGTGCCCGGTGAGCGTCTCGTCATCGCCCCGGGAGGCCGGGGCGGTCTCGGCAACGCCGCGCTGGCCTCGCCCAAGCGCAAGGCCCCGGGCTTCGCCCTGCTGGGCACCCCCGGGTTCGAGGGCGATGTCGTCCTGGAGCTCAAGACCGTCGCCGACGTCGCGCTCGTGGGGTTCCCGTCCGCAGGCAAGTCCAGCCTCATCGCCGCCATCTCGGCCGCGCGGCCGAAGATCGCCGACTATCCGTTCACGACCCTGCATCCCAACCTCGGCGTGGTCCAGGTGGGCGACTACCGCTACACAGTGGCCGACGTGCCCGGTCTCATCGAGGGGGCGAGCAGCGGACGCGGCCTGGGGCTGGACTTCCTCCGCCACGTGGAGCGCTGCTCGGCCCTCGTGCACGTTCTCGACTGCGCGACGCTGGAGCCGGGGCGCGACCCGCTGAGCGATCTGGACGTGATCCTCGCCGAGCTCGGCGCCTATCCGGTCCCGGAGGGGCAGATCCCGCTCCTCGAGCGACCGCAGGTGGTCGTGCTGAACAAGATCGACGTGCCCGAGGCGCGTGAGCTCGCCGACTTCGTGCGCCCGGACCTGGAGGAGCGCGGCTTCCGCGTGTTCGAGGTCTCCGCGGTCGCGCACGAGGGTCTCCGTCCGCTGACCTTCGCGCTGGGGGAGATCGTCTCTGCGCACCGCGCCGCCGAGGTGGAGGCCCCGCGCGAGCGGGTGGTCATCCGGCCGGCCGGCTCGCGGCGCGAGTTCGAGGTGAAGGTCGAGGGCGGCACCTACGGCCCGGTCTACCGCGTCCTCGGCGACAAGCCGCTGCGCTGGGTGCAGCAGACCGACTTCCAGAACGAGGAGGCCGTGGGCTTCCTCGCGGACCGCCTCGCGAAGCTGGGCATCGAGGACGAGCTGGTGCGCGTGGGAGCCACCCCGGGCGCCACCGTCGTCATCGGGCCGGGCGACGGCATCGTGTTCGACTGGGAGCCGTCGCTGAGCTCCGCCGCCGAGCTGATGACCGCGCCGCGCGGCACCGACCCGCGCCTGCACGCCGGCGGACGGCGCACCACCACCGAGCGGCGCGAGCAGTACCACGAGCGTCAGGACGCCCGCGCGGCCTGGCGTGCGGAGCGCGACGCCGAGCGTCGATCGCTCCGAGACGCCGAGGAGGGTCGGGGCGAGGGATGACGGCACGAACTCGCGCGGAGCTGGCCACGGCCTCCCGCATCGTCGTGAAGGTGGGCTCCTCCTCGATCAGCGGCGACGCGGCCTGGCGGATCCCGATGCTGGTCGAGGCGCTCGCGGCGGTCCACGCGCGCGGCACCGAGGTGGTGCTGGTGTCCTCCGGTGCGATCGCGACAGGGTTCCCCTTCCTCCGTCTCGATGCCCGCCCCGCCGACCTCGCCACCCAGCAGGCGGCTGCGGCCGTAGGTCAGAACATCCTGATCTACCGCTATCAGGAAGCGCTCCGTCCCTTCGGGATCGTCGCCGGTCAGGTGCTGCTCACCACGACCGACCTGGAGCACCCCACCTCGCGGTCCAACGCCCGGCGTGCGATGGATCGCCTGCTGGGGCTGCGGATCCTGCCGATCGTGAACGAGAACGACACGGTGGCCACCCAGGAGATCCGCTTCGGCGACAACGATCGTCTGGGCGCCCTCGTCGCGCAGCTGGTGGACGCCGACGCCTTCGTGCTGCTGAGCGACGTGGAGTCGCTGTACACCCGGCCGCCGTCGGAGCCGGGGGCCGAGCCGATCTCCCTCGTCCCCGCGGACGCGGACCTCTCGCACCTGGAGTTCGGCGCGACCGTGGTCAACAGCGTGGGCACCGGGGGTGCGGCCACCAAGGTCTCGGCCGCCCGTCTCGCCCAGAGCGCCGGCATCGGCGTCCTGGTCACCAGCACCGACCTCGTCGCCTCGGCGCTCTCCGGCGACGACATCGGCACCTGGTTCGAGCCCGCGTCCCGCTGACCGCCGTCTCGTGCGCCGTCCGACGGGCATCGGTTCGCGCCCGGGGCGGGCACGGGCTCGGTATCCTGGAGGGATGAGCACCGTCGTCGTCCCCGATTCCCTCCTCGCCGGCACGTCCGGCCCGGAAGACACCGTGCAGGACCGCCTGGCGCGGGCCAAGGAGGCCGCCCGGGTGACCGCGCGCCTCACCAGCGCGGAGAAGGAACGCGCGCTGGAGGCCATCGCCCGCGGGCTGGAGGACAACGCGGCGGCGATCATCGCGGCGAACGGGCAGGACGTCGCCCGCGGCGAGGCCGACGGGATCGGCGCCTCCCTCATCGACCGGCTGCGCCTGGACGAGAAGCGGGTCGCCGCGCTGGCGGACGCCGTGCGCGAGATCGCCGCGCTGCCCGACCCGGTCGGACAGGTCATCGGCGGGCACCGTCTGCCCAACGGCGTCGGCCTGGAGCAGGTGCGGGTGCCCTTCGGCGTGGTCGGCGCGATCTACGAGGCGCGCCCCAACGTCACCGTCGACATCGCCGCGCTCGCGCTGCGCTCCGGGAACGCCGCCGTCTTGCGCGGCGGCAGCGCCGCCCGCAGCTCCAACACGGTGCTGGTGCGGATCATGCGCGAGGCGCTGGCGGCGGCGGGGGTCACCGCCGAGGCGATCCAGACCGTCGACGACTTCAGCCGTGCCGGCGCCCACGCGCTGATGAACGGCCGCGGCTTCATCGACGTCCTCGTGCCGCGCGGGAGCGCCGCGCTGATCGAGACCGTCGTGACGGAGTCCTCCGTGCCGGTGATCGAGACCGGGGCCGGCAACGTGCACATCGTCCTCGACGCGTCCGCGCCCGACGACTGGGCGCGGGACATCGTGGTCAACGCGAAGGTCCAGCGGCCCAGCGTGTGCAACGCCGTGGAGACGGTGCTGGTGCTGCGGCCCGCCGCCGACCGTCTGATCCCGCCGATCGTCGACGCGCTCCAGAGCGAGGGCGTGACCGTGCACGGCGACCGGGCGGTCGCCGCTCTCGCCGGCGGCGTGGTCCCCGCGACCGAGGAGGACTGGGAGACCGAGTACCTCAGCCTGGACATCGCCATGAAGGCGGTCGACTCGCTCGACGAGGCGCTGGAGCACATCCACCGCTACAGCACCGGCCACACCGAGTCGATCGTCTCCACCGACGCCCGCAGCATCGAGCGCTTCCTGGGCGAGGTCGACTCGGCGGTGGTGATGGCCAACGCCTCCACGCGCTTCACCGACGGCGGCGAGTTCGGCTTCGGCGCCGAGGTGGGCATCTCCACCCAGAAGCTGCACGCGCGGGGCCCCATGGGCCTGACCGAGCTGACCAGCACCAAGTGGTTGGCCCGCGGCGCGGGGCAGACGCGCGCCTGAGCACTAGACTGGATATATTCCGACGGGCGGACGAGGGTCCGCGCATCGGAAGACCCGCTGACGACACGTCCGGCCGAACGACGCCGGATCTGGAAACGGAGCCCCGATGAACCTCATCGCACAGATCGCGGTAGCCGCCGCAGAGACCGAGCACCACGGCAACGTGATGCTGGAGACCTTCATCTTCGGCGTGATCGCCGCGGTGGTGTTCTTCCTGCTTGCGATGGTGGCCCTGTCCTACCGGAACGTCGCCAACCGGCATGCCGCCAAGGCCGAGGCGTGGGCGGCGAAGCACGGTGCCGATCATGGGGCGGGCCACGGCCACTGAGGCCATGACGATGACGCGTGCCCCGCGGATCGGAGTGATGGGCGGAACCTTCGACCCGATCCACCACGGCCACCTGGTCGCCGCGAGCGAGGTCGCGCACTCCTTCGGACTGGACGAGGTGATCTTCGTCCCGACCGGCCGGCCCTGGCAGAAGGATCACGTCACGCCCAGCGAGCACCGATACCTGATGGCGGTGATCGCCACCGCGTCGAACCCGCGCTTCACGGTGAGCCGGGTGGACATCGACCGGGAGGGCCTGACCTACACCATCGACACGCTGCGCGACCTCAAACGCGAACGGCCGGATGCGGAGCTGTTCTTCATCAGCGGCGCGGACGCGGTCGCGCAGATCCTCGGCTGGCGCGATCACGCCGCCCTGTGGGAGCTGGCGCACTTCGTCGCCGTCTCCCGGCCCGGCCATGTGCTGACCACCGAGGGACTCCCGAGGAACGGGGTGAGTCAGCTGGAGGTCCCCGCGCTGTCGATCTCGTCGACCGATTGCCGGGAGCGCGTGGCCGACGGCCAGCCGGTCTGGTACCTGGTCCCTGACGGCGTCGTCCAGTACATTGCGAAGCACCACCTGTATCGGAGCACGGTATGAGCACATCGGATGAGCAGCGCCCGCTGACCAGACGCGAGATGCGCGAGCTCGGCCTCGCCGGGTCGGCTCCGGTCCCGGCAGAGGAGGCGTCGGAGGCCCCCGCTCGCGAAGAGATCCGGGAGGAGCCGCGCGAGCTCGACCTCGAGATCGCCGAGATGGCGCTCGACCCCGACGCGGTTCCGCTGACGCGCCGGCAGGCGCGCGAGCTGGAGCGGATCCGCACCGCCTCCGTTCCCGTCGTCGAGCCGGAGGAGTCCGAGGCCGCGGCCGCGGAGCCCGAGGAGGCGTCGGCCAAGGGGGAGAAGCGCGGTCGGCTGCGGAGCCTGTTCGCATCGAAGGCCGCGGTGACCGAGGAGCCGGCGGTCGAAGAGCCGGCGGGGTCCGCGGACGAGGCCGTCCAGGATGCCGTCGCCGAGGCAGCCGCTGCTGAGGAGTCCGCCGTCGAGGCGGAGACGTCGTCGGACGACGTCCCGGCCGCCGAGGAGGACGACGCGATCCGGAGCCTGTTCGCATCGGAGGCCGTTGCGGCCGTGGATGAGGGACCGACCGAGCCCGAGGAGCCCGGGAAGCCGGAAGAGCCCGCGGAGTCGATCGAGGCCACCGAGAGCGCCCCCGCCGAGGGGGCGGCGTCCGTGTCGCCCTCCGTGGACGATCTCGACGACCTGCTCGAGTCGGCGGACGAGGGCGACACGGTGTTCGCGGCCGAGCGCGTGCAGGTGAACCCCGACTTCGGGAGGACCGTGCTCGTCGAGGAGGTCCCCGACGCCGACCTCACCGCCTCCTTCGACGAGCTGATCGGCAGCACGGAGGGACGGGGCTCCTCGCACACGGCGAGCGCGCTGATCCTCACGCAGGCCCCCGAGGCGTCGCTGGCCGGCCCGATCACCTCCACCGGGGAGATCCTCGTCACCGGGAGCTTCGAGCTGCCGGAGGGACTTGCCACCCACGGCCACGCCCACGGCACGGCCGATGGCCTGGACGTCGACGCGGTGCTCCTGGACAGGGAGATCCCGGCCGCCTCCTCCCCGACCCCGATCGCGGCGAGCGCCGCCGTCGGAACGATCAAGCCGGCGGGCGAGGTCATCCGTCCCCCCGCACCGGAGAAGGGCAGCCGGCTGATGCTGGCGCTGACCATCACCGCCGGGGCCCTGGCCGTGGCCGTCGCCACCGCGCTGATCGTCGCCTTCACCTCGGGAGTGTTCTGATGCAGTCACCGCAGAACGCCGCGGAGATGCTGCGGATCGCCGCAGCCGGCGCCGTCTCGAAGGGCGGCGAGGACCTGGTGGCGCTGGACGTCTCCGGCCCGCTGCCCCTGGTCGACGTCTTCCTGCTCGTGACGGGGAACAGCGAGCGCAACGTTGCCGCCATCGCCGATGAGATCGAGGACCGTCTGATCGAGGCCGGGCACAAGCGCGTGCGGCGCGAAGGGCGCGCCGAGGCGCGCTGGGTGCTGCTGGACTTCGGCGACCTGATCGTGCACGTCTTCCACGCCGAGGAGCGCACCTACTACGGCCTGGAGCGCCTCTGGAAGGACTGCCCGGTGGTCCCTCTGGACGTGGCCGCCGCCGCGGACTGAGCCCGCGCGAGCGCGGATGCCCGGACCGGCCCGTCCCGTCCCGGGGGTCGACCGGAGCCGCACTTGCCATCTCCGTCGTATCGGTCGTTTCCGCTCGACTGGGACTGCTCGGGGAGTGCTGGCGGAGGGTGAGGGACGCCGAACGCCGTCGCCGGCCCGGAGCCGGCCTGCTCCCTGCACGTCTTCGGTGTCGCCGGGCAACCCGGCTGAGTCCGCACGCCGGGAGCCCGCCGACGTCGAGGGCGTCCCCGCCGTCGACGATGCGACCGCGACCGGAGCGGGTGACTGATCGATTCGGTCGATCAGTTACCCGCTCTTTCGTCATTCTCTCCGATGGCCTTCCGTGACAGAGTGATCTTCACGGTCACCGGTCTCGAGGGAGACGATCGGTGCCCCTCCCGCGGAACACCCGCCGCGGTCGACTCTCTTCGGCGTGCCCGCGCGCCGACGACTCAGGAGGTGAGTGCTGCATGAGCATCCATGAACCGGTGTCTCCGCCGGCCGGCCCCGTCGATACGGCGCATCCTGGCGGTCGCTGGGCCGACCGGGTACGCGAGGACCGCGTGCACCGCACGCTCTACACCGACGCCGCCGTCTTCGAGGAGGAGATGGTCAAGGTGTTCGGCGGGAAGTCCTGGGTGTACCTCGCCCACGAGAGCCAGCTCGTCGAGAACAACTCCTACCTCTCCGTGCGGATGGGCCTGCGCCCGCTGCTCGTCACCCGCGACCGGCACGGCGCGCTGCACGGCGTCTTCAACCGCTGCGCCCACCGCGGCGCGACCCTCTGCCGCGACGAGTCGGGCGTGGCCAAGGCGTTCCAGTGCCCGTACCACGGGTGGACCTTCCGCAACACCGGCGAACTGGTCGGGGTGCCGTGGGTCGAGGGGTACGGCGACGACTTCGACAAGACCGAGTTCGGCCTGCGCAAGGTCACCCGCGTCGAGAGCTACCGCGGCTTCGTCTTCGGCACGATGAACGCCGACGCGCCCCCGGTCGTCGACTGGCTCGGTCCCGCGCGCACCTGGCTCGACTACTGGATCGATCGCGCCCCCGAGGGCGAGGTGATCGTGCGCAGCGCCGCGTTCCGGATGGGCTACCGCGGCAACTGGAAGCTCGCCTTCGACAACGCCGGTGACGGCTACCACCCGTCGTTCTCGCACCGCTCGCTCCTGGAGATGGCCTCGCGGATGGGCGATGCGAAGGACATGTCGTACTTCGGCAAGACCCCCGACGACGGGCCGATGAAGGCGTACAGCCTCGGCAACGGCCACAGCGTGCTCGATCAGCGACCCGTCTACGACGGCCCCGGCAGCTTCTGGGCCAACCAGCGTCCGCAGCCCGGGCGGGAGCGCTTCGAGGAGCTCATCCGGGAACGCCACCCGGATGACGCCGACCGGCTGCTCGACCTGTGCGTCGGCGCGCAGATCAACCTGAGCATCTTCCCCAACCTGCTGATCATCGGCAACCAGATCCAGGTGGTCGAGCCGCTCTCGGTCACCCGCACCCAGCTCAGCTGGCATGCCACCACCGTCGGCGGCGTCCCGGAGGAGGTGAACGCGATGCGCATGCGCACCCAGGAGGACTTCCCCTCGTTCGGGGAGCCCGACGACCAGGCGAACTTCGAGGAGGTGCAGCGCGGTCTCGGCGTGTCCGAGGAGGAGTGGATCCTGATGAACCGCGGCCTGGGCACCGGCTGGCAGGAGGAGATGCCGGACGGCTCGATCCGCACGGCCGTCACCGACGAGATCCACATGCGCGCCTACTACCGCGAGTGGACGAAGCGGATGGGAGAGGAACGATGACGATGAAGGACGTCCCCGAGCAGTACCGCGACACCTCGAGCTTCTCGTATCACGTCGACGCGGACTTTTACGACGAGCTCGACGCCCACCGCGAGGTCTTCGACCAGGACTGGCCGATGCCCGATGCCCAGACGGTGCATGAGGCGACGATGCTGCTCACCCGGGAGGCGCGGCTGATCGACGAGGGCCGGTTCAACACCTGGCTCGAGATGTTCAGCGACGACTGCCTGTACTGGGTGCCGGTGGTGGCCGGCGGCGGGGATCCGCGCCGCGAGGTCTCGCACGCCTTCGACGACCGGCGCCGCCTCACCGACCGGGTGTACTGGCTGCGCACGGGGCTCGCCTACAGCCAGATCCCGGCCTCGCGCACCCGTCGGCTCATCTCGAACGTCGACGTCCTGGACCTCACGTCCGAGGTGCGCCTGGTGCGCTCCCATGCGGTGGTCCACGAGTTCCGCGCCGGGGTGACGAAGGTCTACCCGGCCTGGTACGCCCACACCCTTGTCCGCGACGGCGACGGCTGGCGGATCAAGGTCAAGCGCACGAACCTGCTCGACTCCGAGCAGTACCACGAGAACCTCACCCTGGTGTTCTAGGGGGCCGCCGTGACCTGCGAACAGGATGTCGCCGTGCTCTCCGCGGAACTGGAGCGTGTCCGCGGCGAGAACCGGCGCCTGCGCCTGGTGAACCAGGCGCTCGCCCGGGAGGCGGCCAGCGTGCGCCCCCTCGTGCAGTGCGTGAAGGACACCCGGATCTGGGACTTCAGCCCGTACGGGATCCGCCCCGACGACTCGTGGGTGGCGATCGACCGGCTGCAGGCGGCGCAGCTGCTCGCGGCACTCGCCCGGGTCGATCACTGGCGGCCCTGGACGACCCGCATCGATCCGAGGCCCCAGCCATGAGCATCGACCGGAGCACCGCACCCCTGCCGCGTCCCGCGGGGGAGGGCGCGCGCGTCGTCCTCACCATCGGGCATCAGGAGGAGGTGGCGCTGGGCGTGGTCGGCCCGGCCGCCGCGTCGCAGGGCGTCACGCTCGACGTGCGCCGCCCCGCGATCGGCGAGCCGCTGCCGCAGGACCTGTCCGGCTACGCCGGGGCGCTGGTCCTCGGCGGTGCGCAGAGCGCCTACGATTCCGAGGAGCTCGCCTACCTGCGCGACGAGATGGACCTCATCGTCGCCGCGCACGCGCGGGGCATCCCCCTTCTCGGGATCTGCCTGGGCTCGCAGCTGATGTCGCAGGCGCTCGGCGGCGAGGCGCTTCCGGGGGCGGCGGGCCTGGAGTGCGGCTACATCGAGGTGCGTCCCGAGGGCCCGTCCGGCGCGGACCTCGCCGGACGGTTCTTCTCCTTCCACTCCGACAGCTTCCGCCCGCCCCCGGATGCCGAGATCCTCGGCCGCAGCGCGGACTACGTGCAGTCCTGGCGGAAGGAGACCTCGCTCGCCCTCCAGTACCACCCGGACCTGGACCTGGACGGGATCCGCCACCTCTTCGACATCGAGGAGGACAAGCTGCGCGGCTTCGGCTGGGACGTCGACGCCCTGCGCGCGGAGGCGGAACGGGCCGCCCCGCGGGCCGCCCAGGAGGGAGAGGCGCTCATCGCCGGCTGGATGGCCACGCTGGCGGCACCGGCCCCCTGACCCCCTCATCGCACCGTCCGCCCCGACCCATTCCACCGCGCACACCCGCGGCAGCCCCCATCGATCCCGACAGCGACGTCGGCTCACAGAGGAGAAGTGAGAAGCATGTCCCAGAAGTTCATCGCCCGGCACGGCCTGCACACCCCCGAGCAGCAGGAGGCCGCCGCCCGCTCGCTCGATCGGATCGAGCGGGAGGGCATCGAGGTCATCCGCATCGTCTGGCCCGACCAGCACGGCCTGCTGCGCGGCAAGGCGCTCACCCGCGACGCCTACCGCTCGGCGCTGCAGTCCGGCATCGAGATCACCATGGCCCCGTTCTTCTTCGACACGGCCAACGCGATCGTGTTCAACCCCTTCACCCCCGACGGCGGCTTCTCCATCGACGGCCTCGGCGGCTCGCCGAACGTCACGATGGTCCCCGACCCCGGCACCCTCACCGTGCTGCCGTGGGCACAGAGCACCGCCGTGGTGTTCAGCGACCTGTACCTCAGCGACGGCCGGCCCTTCCCGCTGGCGCCGCGCACCCTGCTGCGCAACACCCTGCAGCAGATGGCCGACGACGGTCTCCGGCTCGTCGCCGGCATCGAGATGGAGTGGTACCTCACCCGCCTCGTCGACGACGGCCTGGCGGCGGGCGACCTCGGCGCCCCGGGCTCGCCCGCTCCGGCGCCGACCGTGGCCCCCGTGGCCCGTGGCTACAACTATCTGCTGGTGGACCACCTCGACGAGATCGACGAGGCGATCACCCCGATCCGCCGCGCGGTCGAGCAGATGGGGCTGCCACTGCGCTCCATCGACGACGAGTGGGCGCCGAGCCAGGTCGAGACCACGTTCGACGTGCAGGTGGGCCTGGAGGTGGCCGACACCGCGGCGCTGTTCAAGATGGCGGTGAAGCAGATCGCCAAGCGCAACGGCTACATCGCCTCGTTCATGTGCACGCCGGCGATCTCCGGGTTCTACGCCTCCGGCTGGCATCTGCACACCTCGCTCGCCGACGCCCAGGGGCGCAACCTGATGATCCCCACCGACGATCAGCCGCTCAGCGAGATCGGCCGGCACTACGTCGGCGGCACGCTGGCGCACGGCGTGGCCGCGAGCGTGTTCACCACACCGACCGTCAACGGCTACCGCCGGCGTCGCCCCTATTCGCTCGCCCCCGACCGCCTCGCCTGGGCGAAGGACAACCGGGCCGCGATGATGCGGGTGATCAGCGCGACCGACGACCCCGCCTCGCATGTGGAGAACAGGGTGGGCGACTCCGCCGCCAACCCCTACCTGTACCTGGCGGCTCAGGCGGCCTCGGGCCTGGACGGCGTGCGCCGCCGTACCGATCCCGGAGCGCCCAGCGAGGACCCGTACAGCGCCGATGTCACCCAGCTGCCGACGACGCTCGGCGACGCGGTGGACGCGCTGGAGGCCGACGGGTTCTTCCGATCCGCCTTCGGGGACGGGTTCATCGACTACCTGGTCACGATGAAGCGCAGCGAGGTGAACCGCTACGACGCCTGGGTCGCCGAGAACCCCGACGCCGGCGCCTACGTCAACGGCGTGACCGACTGGGAGCAGCGGGAGTACTTCGAGAACTTCTGAGCCCGCCGACGCGGGCCGCGCTCCTGACGCGCGGCCCGCACCGGAGCCCTCCGTCCTCCAAGGAGCACCGCATGCCCACCGTCATCTACCACACGCCGGACGGCGAGATCCAGCGCATCGAGGGCCGCCTCGGCGCCTCGGTGATGGAGACCGCCCGCGCGCACGGCGTCCCCGGCATCGTCGCCGAGTGCGGCGGAGGGCTCGCCTGCGCCACCTGCCATGTCTTCGTGGACCCGGGCTGGATCGCCCGGACCGGGCCCGCGGAGGATTTCGAGGACGAGATGCTCGACGACGCCGCGACCCCGCGTCAGGAGAACAGCAGGCTCTCCTGCCAGATCCGCCTGACCGAGGACCTGGACGGCCTCGTCGTCCGGGTCGCGCCGGAGCAGTGAGGGGACGGCGATGACCGAGGAACGCGTCGAGGTCCTCATCGTCGGGGGCGGTGAGGCGGGGCTCGCCCTCGCGGAGCGGCTGCGCGAGCTCGGTGAGGAGGGGCGGATCCTGGTGGTGGGCCAGGAGGCGCACCCGCCGTACCAGCGTCCCCCGCTGTCGAAGGCCTTCCTGCGCGGCACCGCCGACGAGACCTCCCTGGAGCTGCGCGACCCGGCCTTCCTCGCCGAGCGGCGGATCGAGCTGCGTCCGGGCCGGCGTGCCGTCCGGGCCATGCGGGATCCGGGCTCGACGCCCGGGCAGAGAGCCGAGCACGGAGGCACCGTCGAGCTCGACGACGGGAGCAGGATCCGATGGTCCCGGCTGGCTCTCGCGACCGGTGCGCGCCCCCGCACCCTGCCGGGTGCCGAGGGGCTGCGCGGCGTCCTCACCCTGCGCGGCATCGACGATGCGGCCGCGTTGCGGGCCGTGCTCGTCGACGGCGTGCGCCTGGTCGTCATCGGCGGGGGCTTCATCGGGCTGGAGGTGGCGCAGACGGCTCTCGCCCACGGGGCGGAGGTCACGGTGCTGGAGGCCGCGCCGCGGCTGCTCGCCCGGCTGTGCAGTCCCGCCCTGTCGGCGCATGTGGAGGCGCATCACCGCGACAGCGGCGTGCATCTGGTCCTCGGCGCGCAGGTCGTCGGCTTGCACGCCGAGGACGGCGCCGTGACCGGTGTGGAGCTGGCCGGGGGAGAGGTGCTGCCCGCCGACGCCGTCGTGGTCGGGATCGGGGCGGTGCCGGAGGTCGCGCTCGCCGCGGACCTGGGCCTGGACGTCGACCGCGGCATCGTCGCCGACGCGGCGGGGCGCACGGGCGTCCCGGGCATCGTCGCGGTCGGCGACTGCACCGCGCAGCCCCATCCGCACCGCGCGGGCGTGCGGATCGGGTTGGAGTCGGTGGACAACGCGGTCGAGCAGGGGAAGGCGGCCGCGCACGTGCTGCGCGGGGCGGAGCCGCCGAGCCGGAGAACCCCCTGGTTCTGGTCGGATCAGGGGAGCCTGAAGATCCAGATCGCGGGCATCGCCGACGGCTTCGACGAGGCCGTCGTCCGGGCGGCGGAGGGCCGCCTCACCGTGCTGCTCCTGCGGCAGGGACGTCTCATCGCGGGTGAGACCGCGAACGACCCGCGGGACTTCCTGACCCTGCGGCGCCTGCTCGACGGCGGGGCGGCGATGGATCGCGCCCGGGCCGCAGATCCGGACGTCCCGCTGAAGGACGCGGTGATCCCGGCGGATGGCCGGCCCGGGCCATGAGGCCGGTCGGGGCCAGGGTCCGAACCGCTCCGGCGCCGACATCGAGAGGCGCCGGAACGGGGCCCCGCCGCGACCCGTCCGATGTCAGACTCGGAGAAGACCGCGATCCGGAAGGGACCGCCCTCCTGGCGGGCCACCGCGACGGCGCGGGAACGAGTCGGGGAAGGAGAGATCCATGGAGCTGCGGCATCTGCGCTACTTCCAGGCCGTGGCGGAGACCTGCCACTTCGGCCGTGCCGCCGAGCGCCTGCTGATCGCGCAGCCCGCGCTCTCCCAGGCGATCCGCAACCTGGAGGCCGAGCTGGGCACGCCACTGTTCACCCGGACCACGCGGCAGGTGGCACTGACGCCGGCCGGCGAGTTCCTCCTGGAGAAGACCCGGCACATCTTCGCCGCGGTGGAGGACGCCGTCCGCGGGGTCGAGGAGATGGCGGCCGGGCGCACCGGCGTGATCCGCCTGGGACTCGTCGGCGGCGCCGCGTTCTCGACGCTGCCGAGCATCGTCAGCGTGCTGCGACAGCACCTCCCGCAGATCACGCTGGACGTGCGGGCCGACATGCTCACCCCCGACCTCTGCGAGGCCATCCGGGCGGGCCGGATCGACGTCGCGATCCTGCGCCCGCCGGTCATCGGTGACGGGATCCGGATGGAGGTGGTGCAGGAGGAACCGCTGATCCTCGCAGTGCCCTCCTCGCATCCGCTCGCGCTGGCGCGGCAGGTTGCACTGGAGGACCTGCGCACCGCGCCGTACATCGGATACGGGCCCCAGGACTCGGCGGTGGACCGGGCCGCGATGCGCGCCTTCCGCGCCGTGGACGTCGCCCCGGTCCGGGTGCACGTGGCCTCCGGCACCGCCGAGCTCCTCGCGATGGTGGCGGCCGGCATGGGCGTCTCCCTGGTTCCGGCGTCGGCTCGCGCGCTCCCGCTGGCCGGCGTCGTGTTCCGCCGGGTGGAGGGGGCCGGCACCGTCGAGCTCGCGCTCGGCTGGGGCGCGGACGACCCCAATCCGCTGGTCGCCTCCGTCGTCCAGGTGCTGGCCGGGCCCGCGCCGGAGCTCGCGCAGATCTATCACGCCCTCCGCCGCGACGCCTGAACGGGGACGGGCGGCCGGCTCGCCCCGGTCGGTAGGATGAGCCGCGTGGACGGAGAGAGCACGGGGGAGCGCCGGCGGCGGGTGTCGCTGCTGGCGGTCCTGGACGAGTTCTTCTTCGTCTTCGCCGGGATCGCGGCGATCTGGCTCGCCTGGCTGCTGCTGACCGAGAGCTTCCAGCTGGGCTGGTGGGGCATCGCCCTCTTCATCGTGTTCTGGGCGATGCTCGCCTATCTCG
>JBEBWQ010000030.1:0-14648 GCA_040392075.1 Microbacterium sp. | reverse complement strand
CTGCGCTCGCACGACCAGTACAACACCACGATCTACGGCAAGGACGACCGCTACCGCGGCATCTACGACGGGCGCCGCGTGGTGCTCGTCAACGCCGCGGACATCCGCGCGCTGGGCTTCGAGGACGGGGAGATCGTCGACCTCGTCTCGGAGTGGCAGCGTACCGACGGCGGCATCGAGGAGCGGCGGGCGGAGGCCTTCCGGATCGTCGAGTACCGCACGCCGCCGGGCAACGCCGCGGCGTACTACCCGGAGACGAACGTGCTCGTACCGCTGGACTCCACGGCACGGATCAGCGGCACCCCCACCTCGAAGTCGGTCGTGGTGCGCCTCGAGAGGCGCCCGTGAGCGGGTCCGCTCCGGAGGCCGCTGAGATCGAGGCCGCGGTGATCACGGTCTCCGACCGCTCTGCCGCGGGGGAGCGGCCGGATGCGGCCGGCCCCGTCGCCGTCGGCGCCCTGCGCGCCGCCGGGTTCCGCTGCGCGGAGGCGACAGTGGTGCCCGACGGGGCCGACTCGGTGGCAGCGGCGCTGCGCCTGGCGCTCGCCGCCGGGGCCCGCCTGATCGTCACGACGGGCGGGACGGGTGTGGGGCCCCGCGACCGGACCCCCGAGGGCACCGCGCCGCTGCTGACGCGTGCCGTGCCCGGCCTGCCCGAGGAGCTGCGGCGTCGGGGCGCCGAGGAGGCGCCGGGCGGCCTGCTGTCGCGCGGCGTCGCGGGCGTCGTCGACCCCGGTGACCTGAGCGCCCGCGGGGCGTTCCTCGTGAACCTGGCGGGGTCCCCGCGGGCCGTGGCCTCCGGGATGCCGCTCGTGATCCGGCTCGCGCGCCACGTCCTCGATCAGCTGGGCGGGGGCGACCACCCGTGAGCGTCCGGCTGGCCGCGATCAGCGCGGAGGCGCTCTCCCTGGACGCCCACCTCGCCGCCGTCGACGGCGCGGCGATGGGGGCGGAGGTGAGCTTCGTCGGGCGCGTCCGGGACCACGACCCGGATGCCGGCTCGGCGGTGGTCGCGCTGGAGTACACCGCCCATCCCGACGCGGAGGCCGTGCTGCGCCGGATCGCCGAGGAGGCGATCGGCGGCACCGGCTGCGCGGTGGCGGTGTCCCACCGCACCGGGCGCCTCGCGGTCGGGGAGGCCGCCGTGGTCATCGCGGTCGCCGCCGCCCACCGCGACGAGGCGTTCACGGTCTGCCGCACCGTGATCGAGGCGATCAAGACCGAGCTGCCGGTGTGGAAGCGCCAGGTCGAGGCCGACGGCACGACGGCGTGGAAGGGGCTGGGGGGCTAGGGCCCGGTCTGCCGGGTCGGGGCGTTCGCGTCGCCGACCCGTGCCGCCCGCTCCCCGCCGCGGGTGCCGCTCAGCCGCCGGCGAACGGCGGGAGCACGTCGACGACGGTCGTCGCGCCGAGCACCTGGTCGTCGTCGGCCCGCACCCCGTCCACGAGCACCGCGCAGCGGGGCAGGATGCCGCCGAGCGCCGGATGCTCCGCGCCGAGCGCGCGCCGCAGCGCGCCCAGGGTCTGCTCCGTCCGTTCCTGACGGTCGGCGCCGACCGCCTCCTCCGCGGCGGCGAAGAAGCGCACGACAGGCATCACGCGCTCCCGCTCGCGGCGAGCGCGCTCATCGCCGCGGCGATCTCGGCGGTATCCCCGCCGGTGCGTCCTGCGACGAGCCCCGCGACGAAGGTGGTCAGCGGCGCGGCCGGGCGGGCGACGCCGTGGGCGGCGTCCTTCGCGAGGTCGAGGATGAGCGCGATCGGGACGTCCTCGGTCGCCAGGCCGAAGCGCGCGCACAGGGTGGCGACCCACGCATCCAGGGCCTCCGGGGGCAGGTGCTCGGTCATGTCTCCTCCGTCGTCCGGGAGTCGTCGTCGGGGCGCTGTTCCCGGGGATCCGCTCCCAGGGCGCGACGGGCCTTCTCCAGATCCTCCCACGTATCCACGTCCCCGGTCTCGGCCCCGGGAGCGGCGACGACCGCGATGGCGAGATCGTCGACGAGCAGCCGCGCCGGGGCGTCCCGTCCCGCGCCGGGAAGGGCCTCCGCGTGCCGGCGCAGGGGCGCGGTGCGGTACAGCCCGGTGAGCCACTGCGGCCGCCCGGAGGCGTCGCCGAGGCACACCCCGTCGGTGTCCGTGGGAAGGAGGGCGGCGGCTTCGCGCAGGCGACGGACGGCGGCCTCGGGGTTCGTGAGGTCGCAGGCCAGCAGCAGGGTCCACTCCGGCGCCGGGGCGGGCCAGGAGGCGAGCCCGGCGACCGTGCCCGCCGCCGGGCCCGAGAAGGGCGGGTCCTCGCGGACCCAGGTCACGCCGTCGAGGCCGGGATCCAGCACCTCGGCCACGATCGTGAGGGGATGGCACCCGCGCGCGGCCGTCACGGCGCGCCGGAGCAGGGTCGTGCCGCCGAGGTCGAGGAGCGGCTTGCGCACGCCGCCCATGCGGCTGCCCCGACCCCCGGCGAGCAGGATCGCGCCGGCGTCGGTGCGGGTGTCGATGCCGGGGGTCACGGCCCGTCCGGACGCACCCAGTCGCCGCTCTTCCCGCCGGACTTGGCGGTGATGCGCACGGACTCGATCGAGGTGGCCTTGTCGAGGGCCTTGACCATGTCGACGACCGCCAGGGCGGCGACCGTGACGGCGGTGAGCGCCTCCATCTCCACGCCGGTGCGGTCGGCGGTGCGCACGGTGGCCTCGATGTCGATGCCCTCGTCGACGACGGAGAGGTCGACGACCGCGCCGTGCACGCCGATCACGTGCGCGAGCGGCAGGAGCTCCGGCGTGCGCTTGGCGGCCTGGATGCCGGCGATCCGGGCGACGGCGAGCACGTCGCCCTTGGGCACGGTGCCGTCGCGGAGGGCGGCGACGACGGGCGCTGCGCACCGGACGAACCCGCGTGCGGTCGCGGAGCGGACGGTGGGCTGCTTGGCGGTGACGTCGACCATGCGGGCGCTGCCGCGGTCGTCGAGGTGGGTGAAGCGCATGGATCCATGCATCCCACTGCACGCTCAGAGCAGCATCACCTCGACCGGGTCGCCGGGACGGACCTCGTCGACCTCGGCCGCCACCACGGCGATGACCTCCGCGCGCGCGAGCCCGCCGGCGAGGTGCGACCCGGAGCCGCCGGAGGTCGCCGGGGCGACCGTCCACGCCGACGGGTCGGTGCGGTCGATCCGCGCCGGCAGGTACTGGCGCCGCACGGGCGGGGTCCGCCAGGCCGTCCCCGCGGGGAGCACGATCCGCGGCCGGAACAGGTGGGCCCTGCCCTGGAGGGCGAGCAGCGCCGGGCGCACGAGCACCTCGAACGACACCGCGACGCTCACCGGGTTCCCGGGCAGCCCCCATACGAGCGTGCGGTGCCCGCCGGCGTCGATCGCCCCGAAGGCCTGGGGCTTGCCCGGCTGCATGGCCACCTTCGAGAAGCGCAGGCGGTCGCCGAGGACGTTGCGCACGACCTCATAGGCGCCGGCGCTGACGCCGCCGGAGAGGATCACGGCGTCGCAGTGGTCGGGGTGCGCCGGGTCGGTCACCGCGGCGAGGAGGCGGTCCAGCGCAGCCCCCTCGTCGTCGACCGTGCTGCGCACCACGACCGTCCCGCCGGCCGCGCGGACGAGCCCGTCGAGCAGGAGCGAGTTGGACTCGGGGATCTGGCCGTGCCGCAGGGGGAGTCCCGGGGGCACGAGCTCGTCGCCGGTGGAGATCACGGCCACCCGGGGGCGCGCGGAGACGACGACCTCGGTCACGCCCGCGGCCGCGGCGGCGGAGAGCGCGAAGGCGCCGAACTCGGCGCCGGGCTCGACCACGGTGTCGCCGGTGACGAGGTCTTCGCCGCGCCGGCGGATGTGTGCGCCGATCTTCCGGGGCGCGGCCGTGACGACAGCGCTGCCGAGCGAGTCGGCGAGGCCGCCGGCGGTGTCCTCGAAGGGGACGATCGTGTCGGCTGCGCCCGGCACGGGCGACCCGGTCATGATGCGCGCCGCCTCGCCCGCGGCCAGCGGCGGGTCGGCGGAGGTCCCCGCCGGCAGGTCGGCGACCACGTGCAGGGTCGCCGGCGCCTCCGCCGTGGCGTCGCGCACGTCCGCCCACCGGACGGCGAAGCCGTCCATCGCGGAGTTGTCGAACACCGGGATGTCGACGGCGGCCCGCACGGGCTCGCGGAGCGTGCGCCCGGTCGCCTCGCCGACGGCGACCGCCTCCGTGCCGAGCGGACGCACGGCATCCAGGACCTCGGCGAGCTGCTCCTCCACGGAACGCATCGCGGCCATGTCAGATCTCCTCTGCCGGGGCGGGGCCGATCCGGGTGGGCCTCGCGAGGGCGGGCGCGACCAGCGGCCCGTCCCAGGCGCCGATGCCGCCGGTCAGCACGACTGCCGCCACGCTCCGGTCCTGCAGGGCGCGGGCGGCGCGCAGGGCGCGGGCTCCCGCCTGGCAGACCAGGACGATCCGAGGGCCCGGCGGCTCCTGCGCACCGGCGAGGAGGACGTCCAGCGGGATCAGGACGGAGCCGGGGATCACCCCGGTGGCCGTCTCCTCCGGCTCGCGCACGTCGACGAGCACCGCACCGTCGGCGCGCAGGCGGGCGAGCCCCTCCGCGTCGACGTGCGGCACCGGGAGCTCCTCCGGGAGCGGGGCGGTCGCGGTCGAGGGGCGCAGCGGGATCTCCCGGGTGGTCGCCCGGAGTGCGTCGACGACGAGGACACGGCCGAGGAGCGGCTCGCCGAGCCCGGCGAGGAGCTTGATGGCCTCGGTGGCGAGCATCCCGCCGATCTGCAGGCAGAGCGAGCCCAGAACCCCGACCTGGGCGCAGCTCGGCGGCTCGCCGACGGACCCCGGCGGGTAGAGGTCGGCGAGGACGACCGGCTCGCGCGGGGCCGGCGGCGCGGACCAGAACACGGTCAGCTGCGCATGGAACTCCTGGATCACGCCCCAGACGAGGGGGATGCCGAGCGCCTCGCAGGCGGCGGCGACGTCCACGCGGGTGGCGAAGGTGTCGCTGCCGTCGATGACGAGCTGGGCGTCGCCGAGGAGCGCTGCGGCATTGGCCGCGGTGAGGCGCTCGGCGACCGGCCGCACGGTCGTCTGCACGGCGAGATCCCGGGCGACCCGGATCGCGGAGTCGACCTTCGGCCGGCCCACGTCGGCGCGGCGGTGGATGATCTGCCGCTGCAGGTTGCTGAGCTCCACCGCATCGTCGTCGATCACCGTGATCGTTCCCACACCGGCGGCGGCCAGGGCGAGGATGACCGGCGACCCCAGGCCGCCGGCGCCGATCACGGTCACCCGGGCGCTCGCGAGCCGGCGCTGCGCCTCCTCGCCGAAGCCGGCGAGGGCGAGGTGGCGGGCCGTGCGGGTGCGCTCCTCGTCGGCCAGGAGCGCGTCCGGAGCGGCGAGCGGGGGCAGCAGCATACCCTCCACACTAGAACCTCGCTCCGGTCGCGGGGCCGCGACCGGAGCGAGGGCATCTCCCGCCCTCACCCGTTTATGCGGACCAGAATCCGGATCCTCTCCGCAGGTGCGGTGATAGCGTCGACGGATGGCGAACTATCGCATCGCGACGGCCGCGCGGCTCCTGGGCGTCAGCGACGACACCGTGCGCCGTTGGGTCGATCAGGGCGTGCTCCCGACGACGGGGGAGAGCCCCGCGGAGATCCCGGGCGCCGCCCTCGCGGCGCACGCCGTGACCCTCGCGAAGGCGGCGGACGACCCGACCGGAGCCGTCTCCAGCGCGCGCAACCGCCTGGTGGGGCTCGTCACCCGCGTGCAGGTCGACGGGGTCATGGCGCAGGTCGACCTGCAGTGCGGCCCCTACCGGGTCGTCTCGCTGATGTCCGCCGAGGCGGCGCGCGAGCTCGCCCTCGAGCCCGGCTCGCTCGCCGTCGCCGTCGTCAAGGCCACCACCGTCATCGTCGAAGCTCCGAAAGGCTAGTCCCCATGCGCCGTCGCCTCGCCGTCGTCGTCCTCGCCGTCTCCGCCCTGCTCCTGGGCGGGTGCGCCTCCGCAGCGCCCGATCCGGTTCCCATGACGTCGCCGGAGGCGGGGACGCCGCCTGCGAGCACGCTCTCCGGCACGCTCACGATCTACGCCGCCGCCTCACTGCGGGCCGCCTTCGACGAGATCGCCGAGGCCTTCGCGGCCGAGCACCCGGGGGTGACCGTCAGCCCGATCGTCTACGACGGGTCCAGCACCCTGGTCACCCAGCTCGGCGAGGGGGCTCCTGCGGACGTGTTCGCTTCGGCCGACGAGAACAACATGCGCAAGGCCGCCGACGCGGACCTCGTGGCGGCGCCGGCCGAGCTCTTCGCGACCAACACTCTCGTGGTGGCGGTGCCGCGCGGCAATCCCGCCGGCGTCACCGACCTCGCGGGCCTCGCGGACCCCGCGGTCGCGGTCGTGCTGTGCGCGGTCGAGGTGCCGTGCGGCAACGCCGCCCAGACCCTCCTCGCGGCCGCCGGCGTCTCGGTGACGCCCGTCAGCTCCGAGCAGAACGTCACCGCCGTGCTCACGAAAGTGGCCGCGGACGAGGCCGACGCCGGCCTGGTCTACCGCACCGACGTCGCAGGCCGCGACGACGTCGAGCACTTCGTCCCCGACGGGGCGGGCGACGTCGTCAACCGCTACCCGATCGCCGCGCTGCAGGCCGCGGTCAACCCCGAGGCGGCCGCGGCGTTCGTCGCGTTCGTGCTCGGCCCGGTCGGACAGGGCGTGCTGGCGGAGCACGGCTTCGGCGCGCCGTGATCGCCGGCTGACCGTGGCCGGACGCGACGCCGGGGCGACGCTGCGGCAGGGGCTGCCGTGGCCGCTCGCCGTGCCGGCCCTCGCAGGGCTGGCCGTGCTCGTGCTGCCCCTGTCCGCGCTCGTCGGACGCGTGCAGTGGGACACCCTCTGGGCGGACATCACGAGCCCCGTGGCTCTCAGCGCGCTGGGGCTGTCGCTCATGACCGGCCTCGCCGCGACCGCCGTGTGCATCGTGCTCGGCGTGCCGCTCGCGCTGCACATCTCGCGCAGCGGACCGCGCCTTTCCGCGGTGCTGCGTGCCGTCGTGACGGTGCCGCTGGTCCTGCCGCCCATGGTCGGGGGCGTCGCGCTGCTCTTCCTCTTCGGCCGCAACGGGGCGCTCGGCCAGCTGCTCGGCGCGTGGGGGGTGCAGCTGCCCTTCACGACCGCTGCGGTGGTGCTGGCGCAGGTGTTCGTGGCCCTGCCCTTCCTCGTGCTCACCCTGGAGGGGACGCTGCGCACGGTGGGGCGGTCGTACGAGCGGACCGCGACGCTCCTCGGCGCCTCCCGCGGGTACGCGCTGCGGCGGGTGACGCTCCCCCTCGCCGCCCCCGGCATCGTCGCCGGGATCGTGCTCTGCTTCGCCCGGGCGGTCGGCGAGTTCGGCGCGACCGCCCTGTTCGCCGGCAACGCCCCGGGCGTGACCCAGACGATGCCGCTGGCGATCTACACCGCCTTCAACGGCGCGGGGGTCGGACAGGGGCAGGCCGTCGCCCTGTCGCTCCTGCTGCTGCTCACCGCCATCGCCGTGCTCCTCCTCGTGCGCGGCTGGCGGCCGGGGGCGGCGCGATGAGCGCGCGGATCGAGGCGGACTTCGCCGTGCAGTACCCCGGGGGCGTGCGGGTCCGCGCCGGACTGCGGCTGGCCGCCGGCTCCGTCGCGGCGATGATGGGGCCGTCCGGCGCGGGCAAGTCCACGATCCTCGCCGCGATCGCCGGGATACTCCCCCTGCACGAGGGGGAGGTGCGCATCGACGGCGCCGCAGCCGTCGCCGCCGGTGCTCGTCGACAGGCGGCCGGGCACCGCGTCGGCCTCCTCGGGCAGGACCCGCTGCTCTTCCCGCACCTCTCCATCGCGGAGAACGTCGCCTTCGGCCTGCGCGCCCGCGGCGCCGCCCGTGCCGAGGCCCGGGCCCGGGCGGAGCTGTGGATCGCGCGCGTGGGCCTCGCCGGGCTCGGCGACCGCCGGCCCGCGCAGCTCTCCGGCGGGCAGCAGCAGCGGGTGGCCCTGGCCCGCGCGCTCATCGTCGAGCCCGCCGTCCTCCTCCTCGACGAGCCGCTGACCTCGCTCGACGAGGAGACCGCCGCGGAGATCCGTCCGGTGATCCGCGCGCAGCTCGCGCAGACCGGCACCTCCGCGATCATCGTCACCCACGACCTCCTCGACGCCATCGACCTCGCCGACGACCTCTGGCTCGTCCTCGACGGGGAGGTCGCCGCCGCCGGTCCCGTGGCGGAGGTGGTCCGTGCGGAGCCCTGGTTCGCCGGCGCGCGGGACGGCTACCGGCGCGTGATCGAGGTCCTCGACGGCCCCGGCGGTCCCCGCAGCGACTACCCTCGGTGATATGCGGACGGCGGCGCGACGACGGCCCGGGAGCGGGCGATGAGCGCTGTCCCGGTGGCGCTCCTGCCGACGCGGACGACCGCCGCCACCGTGCCCGGCGGCGACACCCTCTCCTCCGCGGACGGGCTCAGCGACGCGTACGGCCGGGTCCACCGCGACCTGCGCATCTCGCTGACCGACCGCTGCTCGCTACGCTGCACCTACTGCATGCCCGAGCAGGGCAACGAGTGGCTGGCCCGGTCGAGCATCCTGACGGTCGACGAGATCCTGGAGGTCGCGCGCACCGCGGCCCGGCTTGGCATCACGACGTTCCGGCTCACCGGCGGCGAGCCGCTGCTCCGGCCGGACATCGTGGAGATCGTGGCGCGGCTGGCCGCCGTCGAGGGCCCGGACGGCCCCGTGCGGGTCGCGATGACCACCAACGGGATCCGGCTGGCGGACGTGATCGACGAGCTCGTCTCGGCGGGGCTGCACCGGCTCAACATCTCGATCGACACCCTCGACCGGGAGCGGTTCGCGGCGCTGACCCGGCGCGACCGCCTCGATGAGGTGCGGGCGGGCATCGCGTCCGCGGCCGCGTCCCGGCTGCGGCCGCTCAAGCTCAACGCCGTCGCCATGCGGGGCGTGAACGACGCCGAGCTCGCGGACCTCGTGGCGTTCGCGATCGGCCATGGCGCCCAGATGCGCTTCATCGAGCAGATGCCGCTGGATGCCGGGCACACCTGGGATCGCGCCGCCATGGTCACCCGCGAGGAGATCCTGCAGAGCCTCCGGGCCCGGTGGACGCTCACGCCCCTGCCCGGCCGCGGCGGGGCGCCCGCGGAGGAGTGGCGGCTGGACGGCGGCCCGCACACGGTCGGGGTCATCGCCTCGGTCACGGCTCCGTTCTGCGGAGACTGCGACCGCCTCCGGCTCACCGCCGACGGGCAGCTGCGCAACTGCCTCTTCTCCGTCCAGGAGTACGACCTGCTCCCGGTGCTGCGGGGCGCGTCGCCGACTCCCGGCGGCATCGAGGAGGTGCTGCGGCGCTGCGTGCGGGGCAAGCTCGCGGGGCACGCCATCGACGACCCGGCGTTCCTCCAGCCCGCCCGGGGCATGAACGCGATCGGAGGCTGAGGCATGGGCCGCATCATCGCGCGCCGGCGGGTGACCCGGGTGCGGGTCCTCGACGAGGGGGTGTCGGTCGCCGAGCGCTCCGATGCGCTCGCGGTCGAGGAGCCGCTGGAGATCCGCGTCGGCGGCACGCCGCTGACGATCACGATGCGCACGCCGGGGCACGACGTCGAGCTCGCCGCCGGCTTCCTCGTCTCCGAAGGGGTCATCACTGCAGGACCGCACCTCCGCGGCGCGATCCACTGCGGCGGCCCCGGCACGGGCGGCACCGCACCGGTGGCCCTCTCGCTCTCCGCGCCCCCCGGCGTTCCCGGTGATGACGAGGGCAACACGTACAACGTGCTCGACGTGACGCTCGCCCCCGGCGTGCCGCTGCCGGACACCGACATCAGCCGGAACTTCTACACCACCAGCTCGTGCGGGCTGTGCGGGAAGGCGTCGATCGAGGCGGTGGAGACGGTCTCCGCGTTCGACGTCTCGGCGGATCGCGCCGTCGTGCACCTGGCCGACCTCCTTCGGTTCCCGGAGCTGCTCCGCGAACGGCAGGCCGCCTTCGACAAGACCGGCGGACTGCACGCCGCCGCGCTGTTCGACGCCGCCACGGGCGAGATGCTCGTGCTCCGCGAGGACGTCGGGCGGCACAACGCCGTGGACAAGGTGGTCGGCTGGGCCGTCCTCGCCGACAGACTCCCGCTGGCCGGCACCGTCCTGCAGGTGTCCGGGCGGGCGAGCTTCGAGCTCGTGCAGAAGGCCGCGATGGCGGGCATCCCGATCCTGTCGGCGGTCTCCGCGCCGTCCTCGCTCGCCGTGGAGCTGGCCGCCTCCGCCGGGATGACCCTGGCGGGCTTCGTCCGCGCGCCGCGACTGAACCTCTACGCCGGCGTCCAGCGCGTCGTCGGGATGGGCGAGCCGGACTGAGTCCTCCGGCCACCGGACGGCCGATGCCCCGCGGGATCGATGCTCCGCTCCGGCCGTGCCCTGTGGAATCCTCGTCGGGGACCGGCCCCGGCTCCGGCGCGCACGGGTACGCTCACGGTATGCGATTCGGAATCTTCATCCCCCAGGGCTGGCGCTTCGACCTCGTCGGCATCGACCCCGCCGAGCACTGGCGCACGATGAGCGGCCTGGCCGCGTTCGCCGACGCAGGTCCCTGGGATTCGCTGTGGGTGTACGACCACTTCCACACCTCCCCGGTGCCCAGCGAGGAGGCGACGCACGAGGCCTGGACGCTGATGGCGGCCTTCGCCGCGTCGACCTCGCGGATCCGGCTCGGCCAGATGTGCACCTGCATGGGCTACCGCAATCCGGCTTACCTCGCGAAGGTCGCCGCCACCGTGGACCACGTCTCCGGGGGCCGGCTGGAGATGGGCATCGGCGGCGGCTGGTACGAGCACGAGTGGCGGGCCTACGGCTACGGCTTCCCCGAGGTGGGCGACCGGCTGCGGATGCTGCGCGAGGGCGTGGAGATCATGCACCAGGCGTGGACGACGGGCTCGGCGACGCTCGACGGGCGGTACTACAAGGCGGACGGGGCGATCGTCCGTCCCCTGCCGGTGCAGGAGGGCGGGATCCCGATGTGGGTCGCCGGCGCGGGGGAGAAGGTCACCCTGCGGATCGCGGCGAAGTACGCCGCCTACACGAACTTCCGGGGTCCGCTGGACGACTGGAACCATCGCAACGACGTCGTGGACGCGCACTGCGCGGATCTCGGCCGGGACCCCGGGGAGATCACGCGCTCCTCGAACTTCAACACGATCATCGCGGAGACCGAGGCCGAGGTGCGCGACCGGGTGGCCGCGGTGGGGGCGCGGCTGGAGCCGTTCGTCGGCGCGGAGAGGGCGGAGCGGATCGTGCAGAGCGAGTACCTCGCCTCGCCGACGGTGGGCACGCCCGAGCAGGTGGTCGAACGCCTGAGCGCGTGGCGCGACGCCCGGCTCGGCTACGGGATCTGCTACTTCCCGGAGCTCGCGTACGATCGCTCCTCCGCGGAGCTGTTCGCGCAGAAGGTCGTCCCCGCGCTGCGCTGACCCCCGCGATCGGCGGGGCGACGGCGTCCGCTCAGACGGTCGGACGCCGTCCCTGCGCGTGCTCGAAGATCAGGCTCGTGCTGGTCGCGGCGACCTCCTCGCGCAGGCTCAGCCCGTCGGTGACGAGCTCGCGCAGCGCCACCGCGTCGCGCACCGCGACGTGCAGGAGGAAGTCGCGATCGCCGGCGACGAAGTACACCCATCGGGTGGCGGGCAGCTGCTCGAGATAGGCCTGGAACCGGCGCAGCTCCCGGCGGGCGTGCGCGTGCAGCCGGATGGTGATCAGCGCCTCCAGGCCCAGGCCGAGGGCCGCCGGGTCGAGCTCGGCCCGGAACCCCGTGATCACCCCGGAGTCGACGAGGGCGCGCACCCGCTTATGGCAGGTGGACTCGGCGACGCCGACGCGCGCGGCCAGCTCGCTGTTGGGGATCCGGCCCTGCAGCTGGAGCTCACGCAGGATCGCCCGGTCGGTCTCGTCCAGCTCTCGGGGCGGCGAAGGATCGTTCACGGAAGAGCCTTTCGAGGAGAACAGTACGAGGAAACTCAATCATATTGATGGAGAAAAAGAGGAATCCTCTGATCTGCATCTTTCTGGTCGAAGAATATGCATAATTCCCAGGAGGTGCTGTTCTCGGGGCACTCTCTTCCCCGGGTGCCGCCGTGCACGGCGCGCCCACGCGAGCGACCGGACCGCACCGAGGAATATCCCTCCCCTCCGCGGCGACGTGGGGGCGGGGGCGGCACGCACGACAGAAGGAGGATCCCGTGGCACGTTCGATCGTCATCGGCGCGGGCATGGTGGGACTGGCCACGGCCTGGCATCTGCAGGAGCGGGGCGTGGAGGTCACGGTCATCGACCGCGAGGGCGTGGCGGCGGGCTCCTCCTGGGGCAACGCCGGCTACCTCACCCCGGGCGAGGCGATGCCGCTGGCCGACACCAGCCTGTGGACGTACGGTCCGAAGGCCCTGATCGACCCGAACGCCGCCCTGCACGTGCCCTTCCGGGTGGACTTCGGACTGTGGTCCTTCCTCGCCCGCTTCGCCCTGCACGGCACCAACCGCGCCTGGGACCACACGATGGCGCGGCTCACGCCGATCGACAAGATCGCGCTGTCCTGCTTCGACGAGCTCGCCCAGGGCGGCGTGGACTCCTGGACCCGCGAAGGGCCCTTCATCGTCGGCTTCCGCCAGGACGCGGACTCTGCCGGGTTCCGCAAGGCGATCGCCAAGATCAACCGGCACGGCCAGGACGTCCCGATCACCCGCATCGACGACGTGCGCGAGTACGTCCCGATCGCCTCGAAGGAGGTCACGGCCGCCTACCGTCTGGACGGCCAGCGCTTCTTCGAGCCCGGCCCCTACATGGAGGCGCTGGGCGAGGCCGTGGCGAAGCGCGGCGCGACGCTGCGCTACGGCCACACCGTGACGGCCGTCGAGGGCGGCGCGCGCCCCTCGGTGACGCTCGCCAGCGGCGAACGCATCGAGGCCGACTCGGTCGTCATCGCCACCGGTGCCTGGATGCCCAAGCTCGCCCGCCGGTTCGGCGTGCGCACCCGCGTGCAGGCCGGTCGCGGCTACTCCTTCACCGTGGCGCTCGACCAGGAGGTCAGGCACCCCCTCTACCTGCCCAAGCAGCGGATCGCCTGCACCCCGTACAGGGGCCGCTTCCGCATCGCCGGCACGATGGAGTTCCGAGGCCCCGACGAGCCGCTGCAGCCGGGCCGCATCCGGGCGATCATCAACCAGGCCCGCGAGCTGCTCACCGACGTCGACCTCGACGAGCGCGAGGACGAGTGGGTCGGTTCCCGCCCGGTGACCCCGGACGGGCTGCCGCTGATCGGCGCGACCCGCGCCCCCGGCGTGTATGTCGGCGGCGGCCACGGCATGTGGGGGATGGTCCTCGGCCCCGCCACCGGCAAGATGCTCGCCAAGCAGATCGTCACCGGCGAGATCGACGACACGATCAGGCCCTTCGACCCGCTGCGCTGAGTCGTCCCCGCGTAGGCTGGTCCGACCCGTCGTCCCCGCCCGTATCCCGACCCCCGTGAGGTGAGCATCCCGTGCGCGAGGCCCTGATCGACACCGCGGCCATCGCCGCCAACGTGCGGCACCTGAAGGAGGTGGCCGGGACCCCCGAGTTCATCGCCGTGGTGAAGGCCGACGGCTACGGCCACGGCGCCGCCCGCGCCGCCCGCGCCGCGATCGCCGGCGGCGCCACCCGGATCGGGGTGGCCGACGTCGCCGAGGCGCTCGCGCTGCGGGCCGCCGGCGTCGTCGAGGTGCCGCTGCTGTGCTGGCTGCACGACCCGGCCGAGACCTTCGCCGATCCGGTCGCCGCGGGCATCGAGCTGGGGATGACCCGCTCCGACCAGCTGGAGACAGCGGCGCTCGCCGCGGACTCCGGCGGGGCCGGCCCCGCCGTCGTGCACCTCAAGCTGGAGACGGGCCTGGGCCGGGGCGGCTGCGCGCCGGGTGAGTGGGCGGACCTGTTCGCCACCGCACGGCGACTGGAGGAAGCGGGCCGCCTCCGGGTGGTCGGCGTCTTCAGCCACCTCTCCGGCGCCTCGCGGGAGGACGACCTGGCCCAGGTCGAGCTGTTCCGCAGCGGCGTGGAGCAGGCCCGTGCGGTCGGCCTCGATCCCGAGCTGGTGCATCTCGCGGCCACCGCCGGGACCATCGCGCTCCCCGAGGCGCGGTTCACCGCCGTGCGGGTGGGGCTGGGCATCTACGGCCTCTCGCCGTTCGCCGACCGGACCTCCGCCGACCTGGGGCTGCGGCCGGCGATGACGCTCCGCGCCCCGGTGGTCACGGTGCGCCGCGTGGCGCTCGGACAGGGCGTCTCCTATGACTACACCTACCGCACCACCTGCGACACCACGCTCGCCCTCATCCCGCTCGGCTACGCCGACGGCGTCTCCCGGCACGCCTCTGGAGCCGGTCCCGTCACGCTGAACGGCCGGCAGTACCGGATCGCCGGCCGCGTGGCGATGGACCAGATCGTCGTCGACGTGGGTGACGACCCGGTCGCCGTGGGCGATGTCGCCACCCTCTTCGGCGATCCGACGGCGGACCCATCGGTCGCCTCGGCCGCCGAGTGGGCCGAGGCCGCGGGCACGATCGACTACGAGATCGTCACCCGCATCGGCGCCCGCGTCGCCCGCCGCGAGGTCTGAGCCG
>JBEBWQ010000029.1:0-14681 GCA_040392075.1 Microbacterium sp. | reverse complement strand
CCGTTCTTGATGGTGGGGGATGCGGATGCGTTGTTCGCAGCAGCCAAGGGAATAACCTCCAGGAGCCCTGCGGGGCTCGTCGATTCCTTGCGTCAGGTGGAGTGCGCAGCTGAACCCGGGCCGCGGGGAGCCGTCCGGTGCGATACCGGGACCCGCGGGCATGCCGACCACCATATGAGGGCATGGGGAAAGAAGCGCAAAGACCCAGTATAGGATGACTTCCTTCAAAAGTCCAGCGTGGTCCTTGACCTTCCTCGCGGGGTGGGGTATATCGCGCGGGCGGTCTCCCCCTCTCCTCCCCCGTGCGCGACATCGGGGGTCGGGGACGATGCCGTGCACGGGAAGAAGGGGCGGCGGAGCGCCGTAGGCTCGGAGGATGGGACGCAGGCGGAGCGAGGAGGAGCCGGGCGTCCGGCTGTCGTCCGGCGAGATCGCGCGGATCGTCCCCTCCGAGTTCGGCTCGGGCTACGAGCTCGTCGTCGGGGACACCCCCCAGTCGCACGTGGACCCGGACGACCCGACGCACCTGCACTTCGAGTACGTCGCGCGGATGGGCGCGGTCATCGACCAGCTGCGGGAGCCGGGCGAGCCGATCACCGCCGTGCACCTGGGCGGCGGCGCGCTGACGATCCCACGGTACGTCGAGGCCACCCGGCCGGGCTCGCGACAGCAGGTGATCGAGCTGGAGCAGGCCCTCGTCGACCTGGTGCGGGAGCGGCTGCCCCTCCCCCGCGGCGCCTCGATCCGCGTGCGCATCGGGGACGCCCGCGAGGGGGTGGGGCGGATGCCCGCCGGCATCGTCGGCGCCTGCGATCTCGTCGTCTCGGACGTCTACTCCGGCGCGCAGACGCCCGCGCATCTCACCACCGTGGAGTTCTACCGCGAGCTGGCCGCGCTCCTCGCACCGGGCGGTGTGCTCCTGGTCAACGTGGCCGACGGGCCCGGGCTCGCCTTCGCCCGCCGGCAGGTCGCCACCGTCCGGACGGTGCTCGCGCACGTGGCCGTGCTCGCCGAGGCCCAGGTGTTCAAGGGCCGCCGCTTCGGGAACCTCGTGCTCGCCGCCTCCGCCGCACCTCTGCCCACCGAGTGGCTGCCCCGGCTGCTGGCCGCGGGGCCGCACCCGGCGAAGATCGCGGAGGGCGCCGAGGCGGCCGCCTTCGCCCGTGACGCGGCCCTCGTCACCGATGCCCAGCCGGTCCCCTCTCCGCGGCCGAACGCGTCGATCTTCGGCCGCTGATCCCGCCGAGCCGCCGCGGAGGCAGGCCGATCCCCGCGCTCTGGGCGTGCCGGTCCGGACCCGGCGATGAGCCGGGGCAGACTGGAGGGGCGTCGGTGAAGGAGGAGAGCGCGTGAGTTACATCCAGGGATACGATCCCGACACCCTCCGTGAACGGGTCGACACCGTCGCCTGCACCCAGCGGCTCGAGGAGATCGAGAGCCAGCGGAGCCTGCCCGCGCTCCTCGAACGGGTCTGGCTGCTGAAGGTGCAGGACCGCCTGGACGAGGCGCTGCGCCTCTCCGAGGAGGCCGTGCGCGTCGCCCGGATGGCCGGCACCCGCAAGGACGTCCTGCGCTCCCGCGTGCTGCACGCGAGCGTGCTCCAGTGGCGCGGGGCGCACGCCGCCGCGGAGCAGGAGCTGGCCACCTGCATCGACGAGGCGGAGGGTCAGGGCTGGCTCGGCATCGCCGCCTTCGCCCACCAGCACCGGGGCAAGAACTCCTACGACGCGGGCGACTTCGAGAACGCCCGCGAGAGCTTCAAGCGCTCGCTGTTCCTCCGTCGCGAGCTGGGCGCCGACGACCGGGACCTGGAGACCGCGCTGCTGGCGATCGAGGCCGTCGAGCGCCGCCGCAGCACCGCGGCCGTGGCCAGCTGATCCCGTCTCCTCCGGAACGTCGGACCTCTGGCGTAGCCTGATCGCATGGCAGAACTCGACCGCGTGCGGGTCTGGGCCGAAGCGCTGATCCGCCTCCACCTCGGAACGGCGGACGCGACCGAAGCCTGGAGCTTCGACTTCGACAACGCCAAGCGCCGAGCCGGCCAGTGCGACTACCTGCGCCGGCGGATCACGGTCTCGCGCTACCTCGCCGCCCGCTTCGACGACGACGAGATCCACCAGGTCCTGCTGCACGAGGTCGCCCATGCACTCGCCGGGCACGCCGCGGCGCACGGACCCGAGTGGCGACGCGTGGCCCGCGACCTGGGCTACGTCGGCGGCGCCACCCATCGCGGCGAGACCGCCGCGGAGCTCGCCCCCTGGGTGGGGCGCTGCCCGATGGGGCACGAGACCTACCGGCACCGCCGGCCCACCCGCGAGGCCTCCTGCGCGCGGTGCTCGCGCAGCTACGACCCCCGGTTCCGGCTCACCTGGACCCGGCGGACCATCTCCCCGGCCGTGCGCCGGGCGGCGCAGACGCCGCGCTGATCTCCTCCAGGAGAGAGACCCTGCTGGCGTGCGTCGGGAGCGACCGTCCGGAGAAGGCAGCCGGCCGGAAGGGAAAACTCCGAAGAGACGACCGCAAAGAAGACGAGCCACGTGAGCACAGCGCCAGCCCGGGAACGTCGGCTGAGGGGGAAGACGACGATCGGACCCTGAGCCGGCCGGGCTCGGCCACGACGGCGCCCCGGCCCGCCCTGCGAGAGGACCGACCGGGGCGCCGTGCCGCGGAAGGGAGCGCGCTCAGCGGGTGAGCGAGGCCACCCACTCCGCGTTGTCGTCCATCCAGCCGCGGACCACCGGCTCGAAATCGGCGACCTCCCCGTCCGGGTTGTTGTACATCGCGTTCTCCAGCGAGAAGAGCAGCTCCGAGTCCATCCGGAACGCGCTCAGCCAGGCGTGGACCTCCGCGAAGTCGGCGTCGAAGCCGATGCGCGCGACGCTGTGGATCGACTCCGCATCGCCGAGGGTCCCCTTCGGGTCCTCCAGGTCGCGGATGTCGAAGGCGTCATAGGCCCAGTGCGGGCGCCACAGCGTGACGGCGATGTTCTGACCCGAGTCCAGCGCCTTGCTGAGCTCGGCGAGCATGGCCGGCGTCGACGAGGTGATGAAGTCCAGTCCCTCCAGGCCGTACTGCGGGATCACGGCGTCCTGCGTCGCCTCGGTGAGGCCCGCGCCCGGCTCGATGCCCACGATGCGGTTGCCGAAGGACTCCGCATTCGCGGCGAGCTCCTCGAGCGAGGTGACGGGCGCGTCGGCGTTCACCGCGATGGTGAGCACCGCGTCGTCGTTCCAGGCGCCGAGGTCGATGAGGTCGTCGCCGTACTCCTCCAGGTAGGAGGCGTGGGTCAGCGGGAACCAGCCGTCCAGGGCCACGTCGAAGTCGCCCTTGGCGATGCCGGCGAACACCGGTCCGGCATCGGCGTAGTCGAGGGTGACGGTGTACCCGTTGTCCTCGAGGATCGCCTTCCACAGGTACGAGACGGCCTCGCCCTCGGGCCAGCCGTTGAAGACCCCGATCGTGATGTCCTTCGACGCCGAGGTCTCGCCGCCGGTGCCGGGCTCGGTCGTGCCGGCGCCGGTGTCGACGTCGCCGGAGCAGCCGGCGAGCGCGAGGACCGCCGTCGTGCCCAGCGCGAGGGCTCCGAGCAGGTGTCGTTTCTTCATGGTGTTTCCTTTCCTCCCGCGTGCTGTGTCACGGGTGTTGGGGAGTCCCGCGGTCTGCCGCGGGGCGACGGCGTGCATGACGCCGGGTCTGAGGGGTCGGTGACGGCACCGGCCGGATGACGATCGGGGTGTCAGGAGACCGTCGCCGCAGCGGCGGTCTCCGCAGCGCTGCGCGGACGACGTCCCGCGCCCCGCGATCGGCTGCTGCGTCCGAAGCCGCCGGTCACGCGATCCAGGACGATCGCGATGACCACCGCCGACAGGCCTGCCTCGAAGCCGAGACCGATGTCGATGCGGCTGAGCGCCTGGATGATGTCGCGTCCGAGTCCGGGGGCGCCGACCATGCTGGCGATGACGACCATCGACAGCGAGAGCATGATCACCTGGTTCACCCCGGCCATGATCGAGGGCATCGCCAGCGGCAGCTGCACCTCGCGGAGGATGCGGCCCGGCGTCGATCCGAAGGCGTTGCCCGCCTCGACCACCTCCGCGTCGACGCCGCGGATGCCCAGCTCGGTGAGCCGCACGCCGGGGGCCAGCGCGAAGAAGATCGTGGCGACCATGCCGGGGACCACGCCGACGCTGAAGAAGAAGATGGTCGGGATCAGATACACGAACACCGGCATCGTCTGCAGGAAGTCCAGGATCGGCCGGACGACCGCCGAGACCACGGCGGACCGGGCGGCCCAGATCCCCAGCGGGATGGCGACGGCGATGGCGATCGCGGCGGAGACGAGGGTCAGGGCGAGGGTCTGCATGGCGTTCTGCCACTGGTTCACACCCACGATCAGCAGCAGCCCGACGATCGCGCCGAGCGCGAGCTTCCATCCCTTCGCCCAGAACGCGATCGCGGCGATCACGAGGATGACCGCCCAGAACGGCGGAGCGAGGAGGAGCCAGGCGACCCCGTTGTAGAACGCCGTGAAGACGGTCGCGATGAAGTCGAAGAAGCCGGACAGGGCGGTGGTCATCCAGTCGATGATCGCCCGGACCCACTGGCCGAGGGGGATGCGGAACCCGTCGATCATGCCGGGACCTCCGTCCCGTCGGCGGCGCGGCCGCCGGGCGCATCGGCTCCCGCCACCGCATCGACCAGCGGGGTGAACTCCGCCACGAGGTCGAGCGGGGTCTGGATGATCGGCATCTCACGCGTGGTGGCCGGAACGTTGCCGAGTGCCGCCAGGAGCGTCACCCGCGGGATCACCCCCACCAGGCGCCGCTCGGCGTCGATGACGGCGAGCGGCATGGGGCTCTCCACCGCGCGTTCGACGATGTCGGTGAGCAGGTCGTCGGGACCGACCGTGGGCAACGAGGCGTCCACGATCTGCCGCAGGTCGGTCTGCCCGGCCTTGACCGCGCGGATCACGGCCCGGTCGGTGACGGCGCCGACCAGACGGCGGTTCTCCACCGCGAACACCGTGCTCGCCTGCTGCGAGCGCAGGACGCGCAGCGCCCCGCGCACCCCCGCGCTCACCGGGGTGGTCAGATGCGGCGGCTCCATCACCGCGCCCGCGGTGAGCACGCGGGCACGGTCGACGTCCTGCACGAACTGGGCGACGTAGTCGTTGGCCGGGTCGGTGAGGATCTCCTCCGGGGTGCCGTTCTGCACGATCTGCCCGTCGCGCATGACCGCGATCCGGTCGCCGAGGAACATCGCCTCGTTGAGGTCGTGGGTGATGAAGACGATGGTGCGTCCGAGCTCGCTCTGCAGCTCCACCAGCTGCTCCTGCATCTCCCGGCGGATGAGGGGGTCGAGGGCGCTGAAGGCCTCGTCCATGAGCAGCACCTCGGTCCCGGCGGCGAGCGCACGCGCCAGTCCCACGCGCTGCCGCATTCCGCCGGAGAGCTCGTCGGGGAAGGCGTCGGCACGGTCTCCGAGGCCCACGCGCTCGAGCACCGCGCGGGCGCGCTCGCGGCGCTCCGCCCGCGGGATGCCCTGGATGGCCAGGCCGTAGGCGGCGTTGTCGAGAACGGTGCGGTGCGGGAGCAGGGCGAAGTGCTGGAACACCATCGAGACCGAGCTGCGGCGGATCTCGCGCAGTTCCTTCGGCGAGGCGCCGGTGACGCTGCGGCCCCCGATCCGCACCTCCCCCGAGGTCGGCGCGAGCAGGCCGTTGAGCATCCGGATGATCGTCGACTTGCCGGAGCCGGACAGCCCCATGATGACGAAGATCTCACCGCGGTTCACGGTGAAGCTCGCGTCGATCACGGCCGCGGTGCCGGCGTCGCGGACATCCGCTCGCGTCTCCCCGGCCTTCAACCGGCGGACGACCTGCTGCGGGCTCCTCCCGAACACCTTGAACAGATGGCGTGCTTCCAGAATGGTTTCGGACACGTTCCCCCCGCGGCCCGCCGGCACGGCGGACTCACTTCGGTTACGCCCGGGTGACGATCGCGGGGCCGCTTCGGACGACGCTGCGGAGAACGACGCTGTGCTGACGGCTCGGACTCCGGACATCGGGTGCGGAGCAGAGATCACCGACCGTACGCCCGCGCCTCTCCTGAATGCACAGAGTCGAAGAAGGACGCGACCGCGGACTGGCTGCGAAGCCCCAGGGCTTCCCCTCCAACGTATCGAGCCCTCGGGACCCTGGCAAATCGCCCAGAGCGCGGCCGCCGTGAGCGGGCTCCCCCACCTGCACGGCGATGCTTTCCCTCGGATGCTGATCGCGCCGGCCCGCTCCACCGGCTTCCCGCTGCTGCCCGTCGACCCCCTGGCCAGCGCATCCGGGTCGCCGATCCGGACCGCAGAGACCCCTTCGGGGCGCGGTCGGTCCTCACGCCGCCCGCGGTCGGCGCACCCGGCGGACGATCAGGGCGATGAGCCGCCAGCCGAGGAGGAGGGCCCCGAGCATTCCCGTGCCGACGAGGACGAACGCCAGCGCGGCGGTGTCGCCGGTCGCCACCCGCAGCAGCATCCCGCCGGCGACCGTCACGATCCAGATGACGACGCCCCCGCCGAGACCCCAGACCCGCAGGCCCGTCGAGCGCAGCAGCAGCACGATCAGATGACCGATGAGCAGGGCGACCAGGAAGGGCCAGCCGGTGAGGAGGAACCCGGCCGGATCCAGGTGGTGGGACGCCCGTCCCGTCACCGCGAAGACGAGGACCAGGACGACATCGAGCAGCAACGTGAGAGCGAACCCCATGCCTCGAGCCTAGGCCGCGACGGCGGGTGGCGCCGCGCGTCGTCGCGGGACGGGATCGCCCCGCCGCGCGGATCATCCGTGACGGCGGCTCACTCCGGGATGCGGCAGAGGATCTCGCCGTGGGGCACGAGGCACCAGCCGTCGCCGTCGGCGGCCCAGGCCCGCCAGGCGTCGCTGATCCGCCGCAGGTCCGCGGGATTCGCCAGGCCGCTCTCGAGCAGCTGACGGGCGAGGGCCGACTCGATGATGCGGTCCGCCCACATCCCGCCCCACCAGGCGCGCTCCTCCGCGGTCGCGTAGCACCAGGTGGAGGCGCTCGCCTCCACCTCTTCGAAGCCGGCCGCGCGCGCCCAGGCGAGCAGGCGCCGTCCGGCATCGGGCTCCCCGCCGTTGGCCCGCGCGGCCTCCCGGTACAGCCGCAGCCACTCGTCGAGCTCCGGGAGCAGCGGATACCAGAGGAATCCGGCGTAGTCGGCGTCGCGCGCGGCGACGACCCCGCCCGGCTTCGCGACCCGGCGCATCTCCCGCAGCGCCTGCACGGGGTCGGCGACGTGCTGCAGCACCTGGTGCGCGTGGACGATGTCGAAGGAGGCATCGGGAAAGCTCAGCGCATGCGCATCCTCGACGGCGAAGGAGATGTTCGTCACGCCCCGCTCGGCGGCGTGCCGCTGCGAGAGCGCGAGCTCGTCGGGACCGATCTCGGTGGCGGTGACGTGGGCGACGTGCCCGGCGAAGTCCGCGGTGATCGTGCCGGGCCCCGCGCCGATGTCGAGGAGCGTGCGATCGGCGGAGAGATGCGGACGCAGGTACTCGGCGGAGTTCGCGATCGTCCGGTTGCTGTGCGAGCGGAGCACGGAGGCGTGGTGCCCGTGGGTGTAGACGGCCATGCCGCCAGCTTCGCACACCGGTCTGCACCCCTGCGCCCGCCCCGCGCCCCTGACCTGTCGCGGAGTGCCGCTTCCCGCCCCAGGTGCGACCATCTGCGACGACCCAGCCCCCGCCCACGCGCTCTGAGCCCGCCCGCGCTGAGCCGCCCGCGCTGAGCCCGCCGCTTCCCCGGAGTTGCCGCACAGCGCGAGTTGCCGCACAGTGTCGCATCCGCCGCCGGACACGACGTTTCACGGCAAGCCAGCCACCCCTCCCGGCGCACACTGGCCGCAAAGTGCCACAACCCGCGGCGGACACGACAACTGAAGGCAACTCGGCGGTTCCTCCACAGTCGGGCCTGTACGCGAGTTCTCCACGGATTCCGTGGTCGGCGACCCCTCGACGACTCGACCCGCGACGCTGGAAGACATGCCGCCCCGGCCACGTCCCCTTCCCCCCTCGCTCGGTGAGAGCTTCTCGGTTGCCGAAGCGCTCCGCGCAGGCGTCAGTCGCCGCCGACTGCGGCACTCGCATCTGGCTGCGCCCTTCCACGGCGTACGCATGCTGTCCGAGATTCCTCCCGCCGCCGGCGTGTACGACGGCAGCCCGCTGACGGCAGAAGCCCAGCGGCTCCGGGCGATCATCACCCGCCGTGCTCACGGGTATGCAACGAAGGCCGCGGATCATGTGTTCTTCTGCGGGGCCACGGCCGCGGTGCTCTGGGGGCTTCCGCTCCCGCTCCGAGTGCTTCGCCCTGCGGCCGAGGACATCGATGTCGCCGTGATCGCGCCCCGCCGCGCGCCGCGCGGCCGAGGTGTGCGGGGCCACCAGCTCAGCACGGCGAGCGTCAGCGTCCGCGATATGAACAGGCTGCGGCTCGCGAGCCCCGCGACCGTGTGGGCGCAGCTCGCGACCGCGCTGACCGTCGAAGAGCTCATCGCCGCCGGAGACGCCATCGTGCACATCCCGCGCCTGCGGGGCATGGCGCGAGGTCACCCGGACTCCGCGCTAGGCACCGGCGCCCAGCTCAGCGCGGCGATGAGCACGCCCCACCGCACGGGTGTCGGCAAGCTCCGGAAGGCGTACCCGTATATCCGCATCGGCGCGGCATCCGCAGCCGAGACCGAACTACGGCTCGCCCTGCTGCGCGGCGGGCTCCCCGAGCCGGTGCTCGACTACGACGTCCACGACGCGAATGGCCATCCGATCGGCTTCACCGAGATCGCTTTTCCCCGGCAGCGAGTCCTCGTCGAGCGCGAAGGCGATCACCACCGCACCGATCGCGCCCAGTGGAACCGCGACATCGACAAGCACGCCGCCTGCGCCGCTGCGGGCTGGACAGTGATCCGCGTGACATCGCAGCATATGCACCCGAGCCCGGAGCCCGCGGTGACCCGGGTGCGCGACGCCCTGCTGCGGGCCGGGTGGCGTCCCTGACCCGCACCACATCGCCGTGTCGGAGTCGGGATGCGGCACTTTGCGGCAACTCAGTCAGCACCTATCGGGCCGATTTGCCCCAAAAGGCCGTCTCCCGCGTCAGTCGCGACGATTCGCGGCAAGTGATGGAGGGAGAAGCCGCGCGAGCGCTGACCGGTCGGGTTTGCCCGAGGCGAGCAGCGGCAGCTCCGCCAGAGTCACCAGCCGGGCGGGCCGCGCAGGCAAGCCGATCTCGGCGGCGACCGCGGCCCGAGCGTCCGCCAGGAGCTCCTCCCCTGCCGTGGTGACGATGATCGACGCCTCGCCCCAGCGGTCGTCGGCCACGCCCACCACCACCGCGTCGGTCAGGCCGGGGACGCCGCGCACGACCCGCTCAACCCGGTCGAGGGAGACGTTCACCCCACCGGAGACGATCACGTTGTCGATCCGCCCTTGGATGCGCAGCACCCCGTCCTCGACTGCTCCGGCGTCCCCGGTGCGGTACCAGCGCACGTCCCCGGCATCGTGGACGAAGGTGCGCGCGGTCAGCGCATCGTCGCCGAGGTAGCCGTCGGCGAGCACGGGGCCTGCGATCCGCACCTCACTGTCGACGATCGTCAAGCGTACGCCGTCCAGCGGCACACCGTCATAGACGCAGCCGCCGCTGGTCTCGCTCGACCCGTAGGTGCGCACGATCCGCACGCCCTCCGCCTCGGCGCGCTCCCGCAGCGCCGCGGGCATCGCCTGCCCGCCCACGAGCACGGCGTCGCAGGCGGCGAGCGCGGCGGCGGCCCCGGCGTCGAGGAGCGTCGCGACCTGGGCGGGGACGAGCGAGGCGAACAGCGGCATATCCCCCCCGGGGCGGCACGCGGCGCGCACGGCATCGGCGAAGGCCTCGGGTCCGAAGCGTCCATCGAGGAGAACCGGTTCCGCGCCCGCGAGGTGCGAGCGCACGAGCACCTGGAGCCCGGCGACGTACCCGGCCGGGAGCGCCAGCACCCAGCGCCCCGCTCCGCCGAGGCGCGCAGCCGTCGCCGCGGCGCTCGCCCGCAGCGCCGCTGCACTCAGCATCACCCGCTTGGGCACGCCGGTCGAGCCGGAGGTGGCGATCACGGCGGCGGTGCCGTCGGGCACCTCGATCGGCTGACGCACGTAGACCGGTTCGGACCCGTCGAGGGAGACGGGCGCCTCGCTCCCCCCGGTCCCCGTGCTCGCCGCCGACATTCCGAGCCCCACCGCCGGGCCTCCATCGAGCGCGCGGCGCACGGCGACGAGCACTGCGCGCGGGTCGTCGCCTGCGAGCGGGATCAGCGCGGCCATGGCATCCGATTCGGGAGAGGAGCGGTCAGGGGCGACCGGCTCAGAAGTGATAGGGGTAGGGCGACCAGTCCGGCTCGCGCTTCTCCAGGAAGGAGTCACGCCCCTCGACCGCCTCGTCCGTGCCGTAGGCGAGGCGGGTGGCCTCGCCGGCGAAGACCTGCTGGCCGACCATCCCGTCGTCGATCGCGTTGAAGGCGAACTTCAGCATGCGGATGGCCGTGGGCGACTTGCCGAGGATCGTGCGCGCCATGCCGAGGGCCTCGCGCTCGAGGTCCTCGTGCGGGACGACGCGGTTGACCGCGCCGATCTCGTAGGCGCGCTGGGCGGAGTACTCCTCGGCGAGGAAGAAGACCTCGCGCGCGAACTTCTGCCCCACCTGGCGGGCCATGTAGGCCGAGCCGTAGCCGGCGTCGAAGGAGCCGACGTCGGCGTCGGTCTGCTTGAACCGGCCGTGCTCGCGTGAGGCGATCGAGAGGTCGCAGACGATGTGCAGCGAGTGCCCGCCGCCGGCCGCCCACCCCGGGATCACCGCGATGACGACCTTCGGCATGAAGCGGATGAGCCGCTGCACCTCGAGGATGTGCAGTCGCCCGGCCCGCGCCTGATCGTGCACCTGCGCCTCGTCGTCGGAGTACTTGTAGCCGTCCCGCCCGCGGATGCGCTGATCGCCCCCGGAGCAGAACGCCCAGCCGCCGTCCTTGGCGCTCGGCCCGTTGCCGGTGAGCAGCACCGCCCCCACCCGGGGGTTCTGGCGCGCCTCGTCCAGCGCCTGGTACAGCTCGTCCACCGTGTGCGGGCGGAAGGCGTTGCGCACCTCGGGCCGGTCGAACGCGATCCGTGCGATCCGCCCGTCCCGGGAGAGGTGCGAGGTGATGTCGGTGAAGCGCTCGGCACCCGGCGCGAGCACCCACTCGGCGGGGTCGAAGAGGTCGGAAACGTTGGTCGTGCTCACGGGCTCCACTCTATTGCGCGCCCTTCCCCAGCCGTGGCACGCTTTCCCCTCCCTTCATCGCAGAACGCTGACGCTCCGCAAGAGTTCCGGCGCCCTGTGCCGGGCAGAGCGGAGGGAGACGCGGAACCCCGACGGCCGCGGGGAGCTACGCCGGCACCGACGTCATATTCCGGCGGTGGCGGTCGGCGATGCCGCGCGCCTCCTCCAGGCTCCCGCCCCGACTCAGCAACGCCATGTAGACGGCCAGGTGACGCGGCTCGTCGAAGGCGAGGACCGCGGTCAACCGCTCGGATTCCGCGTAGACGGCCAGAAAGCGCCCCTCGGCGGGGGCTCCGTGGAGGATCTCCAGGTGATGATCCGGACGCGCGTGCCCGGCCATCTGGATCTTCACCCCGTGCTGATCGGACCAGAAGTACGGCGACGACGAGAACCGTCCCACCTCGACGCCGGCGATGATGCGTCCCACATGCCGGGCCTGTTCCACCGCCGAGGTCCAGTGCTCGTCCCGACGATGCTCGCCGGTGTCGGGGTCGAGCCAGGCGGCGACATCGCCGATGGCGAAGATCGTCCCGCTCTCGTCCGCGCGCCCATCAGCGTCGCAGCGGACGCCGTCCTGCACCGCCAGGCCGCTGCCTCCGAGCCACCCGGTGTTGGGAATGGCACCGATCCCGACGACGACGAGATCTGCGGGGATCACCTCATCCTCGAGGATCACGCCGGTGACCCGATCCGAGGACGCAAAGCCCACCACCCGTCCATGCGTGCGCACCTGCACACCGTTCGCCTCGTGCAGGGCGGCACAGTTCGACCCCATCACCGGCCCGAGCGCCCGTCCGAGGGGCACCCGTCCGGATTCGATGAGCGTCACCTCGCAGCCCATCGCCCGGGCGGTCGAGGCCACTTCCAGCCCGACGAAACCGGCTCCCACGACGACCACCCGGGGCGTGCTGCGGAGTTCCCGGGCGATCGCCCTGCTGTCGTCGAGGGTGCGGATGGTATGGACTCCGCGGGGGCTCTCGAACGGCAGCGGACGAGCCGAAGCACCGGTAGCGATGATCAGCCGATCGTAGGACAACGCCTCCCCGTCCTCCAACACGACCCGCCTCTGCTCGCGATCGAGCCGGACCGCCGTGCGGGCGAGAAGCATCCGGGCGTCCAGTCCGGCGAGATCATCCGCGTCCCGGGGGAAGACGGTCCGCTCGTCATAGGCGCCCCGGAGCACGTTCTTCGACAGCGGCGGGCGCTCATAGGGCGGATGCGCCTCGTCGGAGACCAGGGTGATCTGCCCCGTGTACCCCGATTGCCGAGCAGATTCGATCGCGCGGATCGCCGCGGTACCGCCGCCGACCACCAGGAGACGCGGGCTCATGCATCCGCCCTCAGGGAGAGAGCGCGCACCGGGCAGCTGGTCACCGCGTCGGCCACCAGCAGCTCATCGGCCGAAGGCACATCGCGCTGGAGAACGACCACCTTCCCTGCGTCCGTGAGGTCGAAATAGTCTGGGGCCTTGACCAGGCAGTTCCCGTAGCCCTGGCACAGGTCCCCGTCGGCGATCACCTTCATCCGTCACCGCCCTTCCGTCAATGCCGGAGCGAGCGCACGCCAGGTGCGCTGCTGGAACATCACGATCGAGGATTCGTTGCTCGGCATCACCCGCCCCTGCGTCACCATCCCGGAGTCGTACCCCGCCTGTTGCGCCGACACGACGGCCTTGTCCTCGGCGAAGGTGGCGTCGTACATCTCGATCCAGTCCGCCAGCACCTCCGGGTCGGTGCCCGGCTTCGCGAAGAGATCCACCGTGAACCGGCACCTCCGCGGACCGAGCGGGATCAGCCGGGAGATCACTCCTGCATACTCGTCCACGCTCATCGCCGTCGACGGCCAGACGAAGAGCAGCCGGAACCTGTCGAGCTCTTCCGGCGACCGGGTCTCGCCGGCTGGTGCATGCTGAATGGGAGCGACCTGCGTGAGGACGTTCTCATAGTTGTCGCAGATGTAGCTCTCCGGCCCGGTGGCGACCGCGACGGCAAGGGTGTCATGGTGCACGAGGTCGCAGTGATAGCACTCCAGCGCGTTCTCCATGAACAGCTTCCAGTTCGCGTCCACGTCGTAGGTCAGCGTCCCGGCATGGTCCCAGGTGCCGAAATCGAGCCCGAGCTCGGCCACCAGCTCAGGCGCCTGTCCCAGATGCTCGGCCAGCGGGGGCGCAGCGAGGTCGGCATTCGCGAAGACATAGCTGCCGAAGGTCTCGACGCGGATCGGTTTCAGCACCATGTCCGACCGGTCGAAGCCCTCCTCCGACTGCGAACGGGGCGCGGTCTTCAATCTGCCGTCCAGGCCGTACGTCCATCCGTGGTACTTGCACTGCAGCAACCGCGTGCACCCCTCCCCCTGTGCCACCGGGTGGAGCCGGTGCAGGCACGCATTGACGAACCCGCGCAGCTCGCCATCCGCACCCCGGGTCACGATGATCGGGACGTCTCCCAGCTGGGCGGTGATGTAGTCGCCCACGCTCGAAAGCCTGGCGAGCAGGCCGACAAAGATCCAGCTGCGCCGGAAGATCAGTGCCTTCTCCAGCTCGAAGACAGCCGGATCCGAATAGAGGTATGCGGGCAACTGCCACCCTGACCGCATCGATTCCGCGACTGCGTCCGTGGACAACCTCATCGTCATCGTCTCCTCACTGATGTGCATCGTTGCCGGTGTCGATCCCATTCTGTGATGGCTCCGAGCGCGCTGGTTGTCCGGAGAGGGATACCGTTTGCCCATATGAATCCGACTTCTCGTCAGGGCTCGGCGGCTCCCCTGCCGACCGCGCCTCGGCTCTGCCGCTCGTCGGGGGACGCCTGGCCGCTGCGCGGTACTGGCTCGGGGCCATCCCGAAGTGCCGGGCGAAGATCCGTGAGAAGTGAGCCGCGCTGGCAAACCCCCATCTCGTGCAGATCGCCGCGATCTGCATCTCGCGGAGTCGGGGATCTGCCAGGTCACGGCGACAGTGCTCGAGCCGCCGCTCCCGGATCCAGCCGGTCACGCTGTCACCCTCCGCGGCGAACAGCTTCTGCAGGTAGCTGACCGAGATGTGGTGCTCGGCGGCGATCTCGGGCACCGTCAGTCCCGCGTCGCCGATGCGTTCCTCGATCCACCGCCGCACCCCCATCACGAGGCCGGCATGACCGGAGGGCGCTCGCTCGGAGCCATCGTCGCTCTCGACGTCCAGCAGGGCAGCGACGAGCAGCGACGTGACCGCGTCGCTGATGTGCAGGGCGACCCGCCCCGAGACGGTGGACGCATGCGGGACGAGCGATCGAAGGAACGACACGAAGGTGGAACGGATTCCCGTGTCGGCCGGCAGCACCCGCCCGAGGAGCCCGG
>JBEBWQ010000028.1:0-14950 GCA_040392075.1 Microbacterium sp. | reverse complement strand
GCTCGTACTGGTGCGTCACTTACCCACCTCCTTCGGACTAGAACGGCTCCCGGGCATTTCCCGGAAGCAGGAGGGTGTGTTGCACGTGTGCGCCCGATGGGCACACAACCGTCTCAGCATAGCGGATCACGCGCCGTCCAGCACCTCCCCGGCCCCGGATGGAGCGAGAGGGGAAAAGACCGGCCCTCGGGCCTGGCCTCCCGGGGCGAGCCGGAGGAGGATGAAGGCACCCCCCGAAAGGAGCCGTCATGAAGGCCATCCAGTACCGCACCATCGGCGCCGGGCCCGAGCTCGTCGAGATCCCCACCCCGGAGCCGGGCCCCGGTCAGATCCGGCTGAAGGTGACCGCCGCCGGCCTCTGCCATTCCGACTGGTTCATCATGGGCCTGCCGGCCGAGCAGTACGTCTACGGGCTGCCGCTCACGCTCGGACACGAGGGCGCCGGCGTCGTGGACAAGCTCGGCGAGGGCGTCGAGGGGATCGAGCTCGGCGGGTCGTACGCGATCTACGGCCCCTGGGGCTGTGGTCGCTGCCATGCCTGCGCCCAGGGCGCGGAGAACTACTGCCCGAACGCCGCCGCCCTCGGCATCGCCCCTCCGGGCCTGGGCGCCCCGGGCGCGATGGCCGAGTACGTCATCGTCGACGATGCCCGTCACCTCGTGCCCCTCGGCGACCTCGATCCGGTGGAGGTCGTCTCCCTCACCGACGCGGGGCTGACCCCGTATCACGCGATCCAGTCCTCGCGGGACAAGCTCGTCGCCGGCTCCACCGCCGTGGTGATCGGCGCCGGCGGTCTCGGCCACGTGGGCATCCAGATCCTCCGCGCCGTCACCTCCGCCACGATCATCGCCCTGGACATCAGCGAGGAGAAGCTGGATCTTGCCCGCGAGGTCGGCGCGCACCACGCGCTGCTCTCCGCCCCCGAGGCCGTGGCGCAGATCCGCGAGCTCACCGGCGGCCGCGGCGCCGAGGTCGTGCTCGACTTCACCGGCGTGCAGCCCACCCTCGACATCGCCCGGCAGGTGGTGGCGATCGACGGCGACATCCAGATCGTCGGCATCGGCGGCGGCCTCCTGCCCACCGGCTTCTTCTCCACCCCCTTCGGGGCGAGCGTGCGCGCGCCGTACTGGGGCACCCGCAGCGAGCTGATCGAGGTGTTCGGCCTCGCCCGCGCGGAGGCCGTGTCGGTGCACGTCGAGAGGTACCCGATCGACGAGGGCGTCAGCGCCTACGAGAGGCTGCATCACGGGCAGGTACGCGGCCGCGCGGTCGTCGTGCCCTGAGTCGCATCTGACGCACCCCACGCGCACGACGCATCCGGAGGGGCCGGTCCGCACGGACCGGCCCCTCCGGCCGTCTCCGGCATGCGCGGCCGCGATTCATTCCACTTTCTTGACGGGGCAAACGACAGTGATATGCTGATGCCGTCCGACCCACCCCTCCGAGCCCCGCGCCCGGGAGACCGACGCCGGCCGGCGGCTCTCGCCGTCGAGCGGCGTGCCGAGCAGGACACGCACGGCCCTCTCCCCGTCCCCGTGAAAGGCGTCTTCCCCATGACCCGCGTCTCCGACCACGTCGCCCTCGCCCTGGCTCCGCACCTCACCCATGTCTTCGGCGTGATGGGCAACGGGAACGCCTACTTCATCGACGCCGTCGACCGCACCCCGGAGCTGATCTTCACCCCGACACGCCACGAGGCGGGAGGCGTCGTCGCCGCCGACTCGCACTACCGCGTGGGCGGGGGCATGGCCGGCGCGACCACGACCTTCGGGGCCGGCTTCACCAACACGCTCACCGCTCTCGCGGACGCCGTGCAGTCCCGGACGCCGCTGGTGCTCGTCGTGGGCGAGGCGCCGACGACCGGGCGCCGCCTCTGGGACGTCGCGCAGGAGGATCTGGCCACCGGCGTCGGTGCGCGCACCTTCACCGTCGGCCGCACGGGGGTCACGAGCACCGTGGCGGAGGCCGTCGGCCACGCGCTCGCCCACCGCGTCCCGGTCGTCATCGCGATCCCCAACGATCTCGTCGCCGCCGACGCCGGCGAGGCGGAGATCATGCCCGTCCCGGCCCCCGAACCCGCGCCGCTGCCGCCCGCCGCTGACATCGCCGCCCTCGCGCGGATGCTCGCCGAGGCCCGGCGTCCGCTTCTCCTCGCCGGACGCGGTGCCTGGCTCGCCGGCGCGAGCACGGCGCTCGGCCGGGTGGCCGACCTCACTGGCGCCGTCACGGCGACGACGGCACTGGGCCGCAACCTCTTCCCGCGGGCCGAGTTCGACCTCGGCGTCACCGGCGGCTTCGCCACCGAGGGCACCGTCGCAACAATCCACGAGGCCGACGTCGCCGTGGTCTTCGGCGCCGCCCTCAACCAGTTCACCCTCCGCTTCGGGGAGACCTTCGCCCCCGGCACCCGCGTCTACCAGATCGACCTCGCCGAGGGCGCGACCCATCCCCGGGTGGACGCGTTCCTCCGCGGGGACGCCCGCGAGGTCGCCGACGCGCTGGGCGCCGAGCTCGAGCGTCTCGGCGCCGCCCCCAGCGGGTGGCGGGAGCGGTGCGACATCGCACCGACGCGCATCCGGGAGACCGGGGAGGAGTTCGCCGGCGACGGCCGGCTCGATCCCCGCCCCGTCGCCGTGCGCATCGCGGAGATCCTCGACGGCGACCCCTCCACGGCCGACCGCGCCGTGGTCACCGACGGCGGGCATTTCATGGGCTGGGCGAACATGTACTGGCCGATCGCCGCACCGGACCGCATCGCGATGGCCGGCGTCGCCTACCAGTCGATCGGACTCGGCTTCCCCGCCGTCCCGGGTGCGGCGCGCGCCTTGCCCGGCTCGGCGATCGTCCTGTCCACCGGAGACGGCGGCGGCCTCATGGCCATCGCCGATCTCGAGTCCGCGGCGCGGGTGGCCCGGGGACGCGGGCTCGCCGTGGTCTGGAACGACGCCGCCTACACCGCCGAGGTCAGCCTCTACGGCGAGGCGAAGGGCCTCTCCCAGGAGGCGATGCGGATCCCGGAGGTGGACTTCGCCACGATGGCCCGGGCCGTCGGCGCCCGGGGGGTCGTGGTGCGCACCCTGGCCGACCTCGAGCAGCTGCGCGCGTGGACCGGGGAGGACCCCGAGACCCGCCCGTTCCTGCTGCTGGACTGCCGCATCTCCGCGTCGATCATCGCCCCCTACTACGAGGAGGTCATCCGGGTGAACACGCAGAGGTCGTCCTGATCCCCGGGGCCCGGCGGGTCATTCGACCCGCGCGGCGCTCCCGGTGACGGCGAGGACGTGCTCCCAGGCGCCGTCGGCGAAGCGCGCGGAGAGCTCGGTGAACAGCTCGATGCTGCGCTGCCCCGGCCAGTCCGCCGGCAGGAGCTCGGCGGGAAGCCCCGGGTCGTTGTACGGGAGGATGCGCCAGCTGTCGAGGAGGCGCACGTAGCGCGCGAAGGCGTCGGCCGGCCCCTCGAGCGCACCGCGCGCCCGCAGCGGCTCGACCTCCTCCTGGAAGGTGAGGTGCTGCGCGCGCAGCGCGTCGAGATCCCACCAGGTGCGCACCGCATCGGCCAGATCCCCCTCCACCTGCGGGTCCTCGGTGCGGAACAGCGTCGCATGGGAGCGGATGCCGAGGTCGACGAAGATCTCCTCCACCTCGGGGGCGAGGTAGTCGGGACAGATCCACAGCGCGGGCGACACCACCCCGCAGCCGATCCACTGCAGGCGGCGGCGCAGCTGGTGCCGCACATCCCGCCGGCTCTCCGGCAGCGAGAAGGAGATCGCGCACCAGCGATCGCCTGTGGCCATCGACCGGACGGTGAAGATCCTCCGGTCGCCGTGCTCGAGCATCGTCCTGGCCAGGGGGTTCACCCGGTACCCGACGGCGCCCCGCCGCTCGGGGAGCAGGAGCCCCTTCTGCTTGATGCGGACGATCGTCGTCCGGGTCCGCGCGTCGGGGACGTCGAGGTCGGCCATGAGCTGCACCAGCGCGGCGACGGAGATCCAGCCGTCCAGGCGGCGGAGGTAGCGCCCGATGATCGTGCGCAGGAGCGATGTCGTGCTGCCGGGTCTGGCATCGATGTCGTCGAGGATCACGCCCACAGGCTCAGCTCCCGTCCGGTTGTGTTACACGGCAGTATTCCACACGGCATCACGGCCACCGGGAGCTCAGGCCTCGCCTCCGTCCTGCGCGTCCCGCAGCAGCACGGCGACCTCCGGCAGGGCCGCCAGCACCGCCTCGGTGGCCGCATCGCCGCCGACCGACACGCGGACGCCCTCCGGGAACGGGCGCACGAGGACGCCGTGCGCCTCGAACGCCGCCACCACGCCGGGGACCGCGGAGGCGGTGCACGGCAGCCATACGAAGTTCGCCGCCGACGCGGGGGAGGAGATCCCCGCCTCCGCGAGAGCGGACTGCACCCGTGCGCGGTTCGCCACGGCCTGTGCGACGTTGCTGCGCATCCCGCTGTCGTCCCTCAGCGCGGCGATGGCGCCGGCCTGGGCGGCCGCCGAGACGCCGAAGGGGAGCGCCAGCTTGTTCATCGCGGCGACGAGGCGCGGGTCCCCGATCGCGTAGCCGATGCGCAGGCCGGCCAGCCCGTAGGCCTTGGAGAAGGTGCGGACCGCGAGGACGTTGGGCCGGGCCGCGGCGAGCGCGACGACGTCGAGAAGCCCCTCCTGCTCGTCGAACTGGAGGTACGCCTCATCGACGAGGATCAGCACGTGCGGGGGCATCGCATCGATGAAGGCGGCGAGCGCGGCCGGCGCGAGCGAGCTGCCGGTGGGGTTGTTGGGGGTGCACACCAGCACGCACGTGGTCGTCTCGTCGATCGCCGCCCGCAGTCCGTCGAGATCGTTGCTGCCGTCGGCGGCGAGGGGCACCGGGTGCGGCACCGCCCCCGCGCCGGTGACGAGCAGCGGGTAGGCCTCGAAGGAGCGCCAGGGGTAGACGACACGGTCCCCCGGCCCGGACACGGCGCGGATCGCCTGGGAGAGCACCTCGGCCGACCCGGCGCCGAGGGCCACGCAGCCGGCGTCTACGCCGTGGTGCGCGGCGATCGCGCTCCGGACGGCGGCCCCGGTCATGTCGGGGTAGAGGTGGAGCCCCTCCAGCTCGAGGGCGGCCGCGTCGCGCGCGGCGCCGGGGGCGGCGACGGCCTCGTTGGAGGAGAGCTTGAACACCGGTCCGCCCCGCTCGGCCGGGCGCTTGCCTGCGACATACCCAGCGAGCGCGTCGAGTTCTGGACGCACCCGCGGTGCGGGAGCGGCGAGGTGCGGGGGCGGCGACGGCGCAGTCATGTCTCTCCTGGGCGGTCGGGCCGCCCTCCCGGGACGGCGGAGTCCGACGCCTTCAATATAATAGTGATGTGACGTTCGTCACAGAAATGTGATGCTCCCAGAGTGCCATGCTTCACTATCGTGACGCAAGCGGATATAGTGTTTCATACGCGTCGAATCGAGGAGCAGATGACCAGGGATCAGACGAGCTCCGTGCCGCGCGTGGCGTACCCCGCCGAAGAGCCCGGTGCGGTGCCCTTCGGCGACCTCGTCGCCGCGCACTATCACCCCACCCCTCCGGAGGACGTGCGCGACCGGATCGCCCTCCCCGTGCTGAGCCCTGCGCTCCTGCACGGGGTCGTGCAGGAGACGGTGCGCGGGTTCACCCGCCGGCCCGGCCGGCACAACCGCTACATGCCGGTGCCCGGCGAGCTCGCGGTGCGCACCGCCGACCTCGTCGACTTCCTCTTCTGCTACGGGCACGAGTACCGGCTGACGATCTTCCGCGCCGCCGACATCCGCACCGGCAGCCTGCTGGACGTCGCGGCGGTGCACGCCGAGGCCCTCCGGCAGGGCAGCGCCTGCGCCTGGGACTGGACCGGGGCGAGCGACTGGCTGCCGCCGGACGCGGTGCCGGAGGACGCCGCCTTCGTCTTCTGGAGCGCGCACACCTCGCTCGTCGACGACGCCCGGATCTCCGCCGGCTTCTGGGTGCCGGGCGACGGCCCGCCCCCGGCCGCACTGCAGGAGCGCACCCCCTTCACCGCGGAGCAGCAGCGCGCGATGCGCGAGCGCGCAGCAGCCATCCGGCAGAGCATCGACCCGGCCCGCGTCCGCCATCCGCTGCCCGGCTCCCCGCCCCTCGACCCCGGCCTGCCCGTCCTCGTCGTGGAGCGCCCGGTCGATCCCGCGGGCACGGACGCCGGCCTCACCGCCACGGAGATCCGTGCCCTCGTCGAGCACGACGGGCTGATCACCGTCGTCCCGCGGGCCGATCCCGTCACCGAGGAAGGGGCCTGAGATGCCCGCCGTCCCCCACGTCCGCGTCACCGTCGTCCGCGCCGACCGCCCGAGGCGGGGCACGACGGTCGGCGACTACTTCGAGATCCGCGGCCGCGGGGAGCGGATCGTCATCCCCGAGGGCACGTCCTTCGACATCGCCCTGATGTGCTCGATCATCCCGGTGCTGCGCGAGAAGCAGACCACCACGGATCCGGCGTCGTGGATCCACCGCAAGCCCTACCTCCTCGGTCCCGACCCGGAGGAGCAGATCGTCATGCGCATGGACCTGATCGGAGAAGACGAATGACCGCCCCGGCCCCCTCAGCGGTTCAGGCCCCGCGCCCGCTGCACATCCGCTGCACCATCGAGTCCACCGCGTACTCGATGTGCAAGTACACGCCGGGCCAGAGCTTCGACATCATCGACGGTCGGCTGGCGAGCACGCCGCCCGACGGGATCTGCCTGTACATCTTCAACAACCTCGTCGGGCTCCTGCTCACCCGCCTGAACGACCCGGACGTCGAGGAGTGGGTCCGCTCGGGGCCGGCGACCACCTGCTCCGACGGGCCGGAGCGCACGATCGTCCGGCTCTCCCTCGTGGAGGACGCCGCCGCCTGATCCCCGGCGACGGCATCCGCACGGATCCTCCGCACGCGCGCGACACGGGCGCGAACCAGGGGCGGATCCTGCGCCTGACGGCAGGGTCCGCCCCCGGGAGGGTGCGCGGGGTCAGGCCCGGGGCTCGCCGTTGTAGCGGTGGAACGCCGGCGGCTCCAGCGAGACCGAGCGCATGAGGTCGGCCCACTCCTTCGTGTGGGGCTGCTCGGTGTGCGCCTTGTGCGCCTCCGGGGTCTCCCAGGCCTCGATGAGCCGCACGACGTCGGGCCGGTTCATCTCCCAGCTCAGGGTGTACTCGACGCAACCCGGCTCGGCGCGGCTCGCGGCCATGAACGTCGCCGCGGCGGCCTCGACCTCCGCCCGGCTCTCCTCGCGGATGAGGTTCTCTCCGTAGACGATGACCATGCTCATGGTGCCCTCTTTCACTTTTCACTGTCGGTGAGCCGTCCGGCTCGGATGGGTCTGCGGCACCAGCGGGCGCCGCAGAGGGGTCGTGCCGGGGATCAGGCGATCGGCTCGCCGCCGGTCACCCAGAGCGTCTGCCCGGTGAGGTACTCCGATTCGACGAGCACGCGCACCGCGTCGGCGACCTGACCGTGGGTCGGGAAGCGGCCGAGCGCCGTCCTCGCCAGCAGCTGGCGGGCAAGCTCCGCGCGCTCCGGGTCCGGCGACTCCTCGCCGACGTCGGGGACGACCCGGCCGGGCGCGACGATGTTCGCCGTCACGCCGTTGCGGCCCTCCTCGAGGGCGAGGTAGCGGGTGAGCGTGGCCGCGGCCGCCTTGGCCGCACCGTAGGCGCCGAACCCGGGGGCGGGACGCGTCATGAGCGCGCCGGAGACCAGGACGACGCGTCCCCAGCCCTGCCCGCGCATCCCCGGCAGCACCGCCGCGCACAGGGCGGCGTACGCGTCCACCGTGACGAGCTGCGTCGCAAGGACCGCGGGGTCCAGATCGGCCACGGGACGCGGCGAGCCCGTGCCCGGGTGCGCCGCGTGGACGAGCACGCTCACGCTGCCGGCGCGTTCCCGGACATCCGCCAGCGCGGCCTCGATCGAGGAGCGATCGGCGAGGTCGATGCCGGCCGTGACGTGGCCGCTGCCCGGGAGGGCTGCGATCAGCTCGGTCGCGGCGTCCTCGCGGGTGCCCCAGAGCGCAGCGATCGTGGCCCCCCGCTCGGCGAGCACCCGGCAGATCACCCGCCCGATCGATCCGGTCGCGCCGGTGACCACCGCGACTCGTCCGCGCAGCTCCTCGTGCCGGGATGGCGTGGGTCGTGCGTCCATGTGTCGTGTCCTGCTTCCTCATCGCGTCGGGGTGCATCGGGTGACGTGCTCAGTGGGCGGCGTGCTCAGGCGGCGGCGATCTCCGCGCCGGCCGCCTCGATCGCCGCGCGGTCGTCGTCGGCCCCCAGCCGCCAGATCACCGCGCAGCCGCGCGCGATCGCGAGCTCGACCAGCTCCGCCTCAGCGCCGCGCGTGCCGGTGATGCCTGCGGCGTCGTCGCCGTCCCAGCCGCGCAGGGCGACGAGCGCGTACTCGTGCCCGTAGAGGTCGAGGAAGTCCGCGACGTCCTCCCGGCGCAGGCGGTCCTCGCCCGGACGGGTGAGAAGCTGCCCGAAGCGCCGCGGGACCGTGTGCCCGGCCGCGCCGAGCACGCGCTCGACGGTGTCGAGGCCGTCGTCGAGGGCGCCGGCGACCGCGAGGATCCCCACGCGCACCGCCGGGGCGGGCCGGTAGCTCCGCTCGATCACGGCGTCGATCGTCTCCATCGGAATCACTCCGTTCGACATCCGCTCAGGCCTCGAGCGGTTCCAGGCGGCGGAACCGCGAGCTGTGGAAGACCAGGGGCTCCACCGCGGAGTCGCGGGAGAGCGCCTGGATCTCGAGGATCACGATGGTGTGATCGCCCGCGGGCACCTCGTTCCAGACGACGCACTCCAGCCACACCGGCGCGCGCCGCACGAAGATGCCGCCGTGGGAGGCCCGATGCACGTCGATGCCGTCGAAGCGGTGCCGGGGATCACCCGTCGCCAGCTGGCGGCATGCCTCGGCCTGGTCGGCGCCGAGCACCGAGATGCCGAGCACGGGTGCGCCCTGGAGCCGGGGCCAGGATTTCGAGGTGTTCTGCACCGCGAAGGTCACCAGCGGCGGCTCCAGGGAGACGCCGACGGAGAAGGACGATGCCACGAGCACATGGTCCGCGTCGTCCACCCGGGCGGCGATCGCCGCGACGCCGGAGGGGAAACCGGCGAAGGTCTCTCGGAGCACCTGGGGCTCCGGGACGGCACGGACGTGATCGCCGAGGTGCGGGTCCGGGACGGTGGCGCTCACGCCGCCTCCTCCGGGACCGCCTCGAGGCGCATCCTCAGCGCCTCGGGCGGGTCGGGGCACATCACGAGCGGCCGCCCGGCGAGCCACTCGTCGATGTCCCCGGTGCCCATCTTCCCGGTGATCATCGGCAGCACGGCGATCACCGCGTTGTAGCAGAAGCCGCTCCCCTGGGTGATCCGCAGCCCGTCCGGTCCCACCTCGAAGGCGTCGCCGGGGACGTGGCCGCAGGCCGAGTAGTTCATCGACTCGACGACGCAGCGCACGCGCCGCGCCGTCATCGCTCGGCTCCCATCGGCACGGCCTCGACCTTCATGACGAGGTTCTCCTCCGCATCGGCGCCGCAGATGTACGGCTTCCGCACCAGCCAGTGGTCGAGAGGCAGGTCCACCTGGCGCATGGCGATGACCGGCGACACCGCCGCGAACGCGTACGGGCAGATCGCCTTGCCCTCGGGGATGACGAGCCGGCTGCCCCGGACCTCGAACCAGTCGCCGACCCGCATGGGCCCGCGGGGCTTGTCGATGCGCACCACGGTGACCCGCACCCGCGGGCTTCCGGGCGAGATCTCGGCGACGCTCACCGGCGCTGTCCGTTCACCGCTGCGCCAGCCCGTAGCCCGGCCGGTCGGGGATCGTGTACGCGCGCTCCTCGTCCGCCAGCCCCGCGGCGCCGAGCGCGGCGAGGTGCTTCTTGCGCGTGCCCGCGTGGGCGAGGGCGCTCATCGCGTCGCGGATGACCCGCTGGATGGGGCTGACGTCGAGGATGTAGCGGGCCGAGGCGATCTCGATCACCTGGCTGAGCACGCGCTGCAGGGCCCCGGCGGCGACGGCGTTCGCGGCCGTCATCCGCGCCGTCTCCAGCGGGGTGAGCCCCCGGCCGGGCGTGAAGATGATCTCGTCGGTGATCCGCGCGGTCTCGCGCACGCCGGCGTAGGCGAAGTCGACCTCGCCCATCGCCTCGCCGAGCGCCTGCATCGCCGCCGCGTCGCCGCCGCGCCCGCGCAGGGTGTCGGCCGCGCACTGCACGAGGTGCCGGGCGACGCCGAGGCTGACGCCGGTGAGGGCGTAGTGGGCGAGCTTGACGGACTTGTTCAGCGGATCGGCGTCGGGGCTGTCCTCCGCGTCGCGGTTGAAGCCGTGGCTCGCCTTGACGAACGCCGGCTCGACGATCGAGTACGAGGTGCTGCCGCTGCCGCGCACGCCGAGGGTCTGCCAGTCGTCGGCCACGACGATCGACTCCTTCGGCAGCCACAGGCCCAGGTGCAGCGGCTTGCCGGTGACGTCGAGGACGGGGGTGCCGTCCTGCTCGAAGACCTCGGCGCTGCCGAGCACATGGTCGGCCGTGTAGCTTCCGCTGCCCCAGCCCCACTGACCCGTGACGAGGTAGCCGCCGTCGGTGCGCACCGCGCGACCGCGGGGGTGGAAGGAGCCGCTCGTCGGCCGGTCCCGCGTGGGATAGAGCTCGGCGTAGGCCTCGTCGCCCAGCCGGCTCGCGTAGTAGCCGCCGGCGTTGAGCACACCGACGTTCCACCCGGCGGAGGCGTCGACCGCGGCGAACATCGCCGTGAGCTCGACCTGGTCGGCCAGCGTCGCCTCGACGCCGCCGCGCACCGCGGGGAAGGCGAGCTCGAACACGCCGGCCGCGCGCATCAGCCGCTCGGCGCGGGGGGTGAGCCGCGCGATCCGCTCGATCTCGTCGGCCTCCTCCGCGATCGCCGGCAGGATCGCCTGCCCGTTGCGCATGATCGCCTCGGCACTGGTCGGCTCCTCCAGCTCGATGTCGGGCTCGATCTGCATCCGGGTCTCCTCCTCGGTCAGGGTGGCGCTCATCGCAGCACCGCGTTCAGGAATGCCTTGGTGCGTTCGTTCTTCGGGGCATCGAGCACCTCGGCCGCGGTGCCGACCTCGACGATGCGCCCCGCGTCCATGAACACGACGCGGTCGGAGACCTCCCGCGCGAAGCCCATCTCGTGCGTGACGACCATGAGCGTCATCCCGCCGGTCTGCGCGACGTCCCGCATGACCGCGAGCACCTCGCCGACGAGCTCGGGGTCCAGCGCGCTGGTCGGCTCGTCGAAGAGCATGACCTTCGGGTCCATCGCCATCGCGCGCGCGATCGCGACGCGCTGCTGCTGTCCGCCGGAGAGCTGCGAGGGATAGTTGCCCGTCTTCTCCGCGAGACCGACCCGGTCGAGCAGGCGCCGCGCACGCGCGATCGCCTCCGCCTTGGAGGTCTTCTTCACCTTGATCGCCGCGAAGGTGACGTTCTCCAGCGCGGTCATGTGCTGGAACAGGTTGAAGCTCTGGAAGACCATGCCCGTCGCCAGGCGCTGGCGGGCGGCCTCGCTCTCGCGCAGCTCGTAGAGCTTGCCGTTCTTCGGGCGGTAGCCGAGTAGCGAGCCGTCCACGCGGATGCTGCCCCGGGTGATCTTCTCCAGGTGGTTCACGCAGCGCAGCAGCGTGCTCTTGCCGGAGCCGGAGGGGCCGATGAGGCACACCGTCTCGCCGGTGGCGACCTCGAGGTTGATGTCGAAGAGCACCTGGGTGCTCCCGAACCACTTGTCGACGTCACGGATGTGGACCATCGGCTCGCCGAGGTTCACCGTCATCGGCCCGGTGAAGGTCGTCTCTGCCTGGCTCATCGTTCTGCCGTCCTTCGCTCGATGAAGAACTGCGCGATCGAGAGGACGCTGATGACGATGAGGTACCAGACGGTCGCAACGATGAGCAGTTCGATGGTGCGGTAGGTGATGCCCGAGATGCCCAGCGCCATGGTCAGCAGATCGCCGCCGGCGATGACCGAGACGATGGCGGTGGCCTTGAGCATCCCGATGAGCTCGTTGCCCATCGGCGGGATCAGGACCTTCAGGGCCTGCGGCAGGATGATGTGCCACAGTGTCATGCCCGGCGTGCAGCCGAGGGCCTTCGCGGCCTCGCGCTGACCGCGGCCGACCGAGATGAGACCGGCGCGGACGATCTCGGCCATGTAGCCGGAACCGGCGAGGGAGAGGCCGACGATCGCCGCGATGAACGGCGTCATGATGTCCTTCGACGGCACCGAGAAGAAGACGATGTCGGTGAAGGGGATCCCGAGCGTGAACTCCTTGAAGAAGAGCCCGAGGTTGCCGACGAAGATCAGCAGCACGATCAGCGGGATGCCGCGGAAGATGTAGACGTATCCGGCGGCGAACCCGCTGATGATCTTGCTCTCGCTGATGCGCATCACCGCGATGACGACCGCGATGGCGACCGCGAAGATCATCGACCAGAAGGTCATCTGCAGGGTGCCCCAGAGCCCGGCGAGGATCGCGGGGCTGAACATGTACTGCCCGACCACGCTCCAGTCGATGTGCGGGTTCGTCGCGAACGAGTTGATCACGACGATCAGGAGCAGCACCACGAGCACGGCGAGGGTGATGCGGCCCCAGTGGCGCACCGGGACGATCACCGCGCCCTCGTGGTGGACCGTGGGCGTGGCCCCCGTGATCGTCTTCAGGTTGACCATCAGCGTGCCTCCTCGAGCAGGGTCCGGCCGACGTCCACCCACCGCGACCGCCAGGTCGAGGCGTGGGCGGTGAGGCCGATGAGATCGCGGACGATGCGTTCCATGGGAAAGGACGAGTAGACCAGGCGCGAGCCGACGAGCTCGGCGCAGAGATCGACGATGCGACGGGCGAGGTCGGTGGCGACGGAGGCGTCTCCGCGGGCCATGATGCCCGGTGTGGGCAGCACCCCGTCGGTGAAGATCGCCTCGTCGATGCGGGAGACGCCCGCGTAGACGACCGCGCGCGCCGCGCGCAGCAGGCTCTCCGCCTCTCCCAGCAGGCCGAGCTGGCGCTCCCCGACGCTCGGACGGGCGGCGAGCGACGCGGTCGCGACGTCGACGGCGTGCTGCGAGAGGCCGACGGAGATGCCGGCCATCGAGTAGAAGGGCAGGTCGACGAGCTTGTTCAGCGGCTCCGCGTACGGGTCCGGCTCGAAGTAGCGGTCGAAGGTGTGGTGCTCGGGGATGAACCGGTCCGTGACGCGGTAGCCGGAGCTTCCGGAGGCGTCCAGCCCGACGACGTGCCAGTCGTCGAGGATCTCGACCTCCTCCGTCGGCAGCCACACCCCGATGATGAGCTGGCTGCCGTCGTCCTTGAGGACGGGCTCGCCCTCGTCGAAGACCGCGCAGCCGCCGAGGACGTACCGGGAGGAGTGGATGCCGCTGCCGAAGCTCCAGGTGCCCGTGACGGAGTATCCGCCGTCGACCCGGTCCGCGCGGCCCCGGGGGTGGAAGGAGCCGGCGGTCGGGTGGTCGAAGTCGGGGTACAGCTCCGCGTAGGCCTTCTCGCCGAGCCGCCCGGCGTAGAAGCCCGTGGCCGCCAGGACGCAGGCGTTCCAGGCGACGCCGCCGCTCACCCGGGCGATCGTCTCGACCATGCGGGTCTGGTCCACGAGCGACATCTCCGGGCCGCCGCGGTGCTTCGCGAAACCGACCCGGTAGGCACCGGCGTCGAGCAGCGCCCGGTGGGCCCGCTCGGTGAGGTGCCCGATGCGGGTGCACTCGTCCGCCTCCTCCCGGAGGATCGGGAGGACGGCCTCGACGTTCGCGAGGATCGCGTCGGTGTCGATGGGCTCGCGCAGCGAGAGCACTGCTTCGGCACTGGTCATTCACAGCTCCTTACGGAGGACGGGCAGGACGGACTCGCCGAGCAACCGGATGGTCGCCAGGGCGTCCGCCCCGCGGGGATAGCTGAACGAGATATGGGTGGCGCCCTGGTCGAGGAGGGCGAGGCACTGATCGATCACGCGGTGGGCGTCGCCGGCGATCCCGAGCCGCAGCACGTCGTCGTCGACGAGGGCCACCGCCGCCTCGAGATCGCCCGCGGTGACGAGGCGCTGCATCTGCGCGAAGCGCTCGACGTCGTAGCCGGCGCCCGCGAGGGCCTCCGTGGAGAGGGACCCGGCGTAGGTGGCGATGCGCTCGGCGAGCAGGCGCTTGGCGATCGCGTCGTCCTCATCGATGGAGGTCCACAGGCCCACGGCCAGGTCGAAGGGGCGACGGGAGGCGGCGAAGTCCGGATCCGCCGTGGCGGCACCGGCCTCGACGTTCTCCTTCACCCAGAGGAAGCGGGTGGCCGGCAGGCACAGCGCCATGACGCCGTCGGCCTCCCGGCCGGCGAGCTGCAGCAGCTTCGGTCCCATCACCCCGAGGTAGATCGGGACGTCGGCCCCGCCGTCCTTGAGCTTGGCGGTCGGGTGCCACTCGCTGCCGAGACCGGGGATGCCGGCGGGCGAGCGCCCGTCGAGGAGCGCTCGGGTGGCGCGCAGCCCGCGCCGGGTGCGCTCCAGGGGGGAGAGCGGTGCGATGCCCGCCTGCGGGAGGAACACCTCGGAGCCGGCCCCGAGGCCCAGGATGAAGCGGTTGCCGGAGAAGTCGGCCAGGGCGGAGGAGATGCCCGCGAGGTCCACCGGGTGGATGGTGACGGGGTTCAGCACGCTCGACCCGACGCGGATCCGGCGGGTCGCGTCCAGCGCCAGGGTCATCGGGATGATCCCGGAACGGCGGAACTGGTCGCTGCCGGTCCAGATCTGGTCGAAGCCGAACTCCTCGGATGCGACGGCGGCGGTGCGGAAGATCTCCGCGCCCACGCCGCTGCCGCAGCGCATGCTGAACACCACAGGGGGATCGTCGACGCTCCGCGGCGGGTGGGGGGCTGCGCCGGGCGGGGGGGCGCGGGGGGGCGACCGGGGC
>JBEBWQ010000027.1:0-14977 GCA_040392075.1 Microbacterium sp. | reverse complement strand
GCTTCCTCTGGACCCCCGGTGGCGGGGCGGTCTTCGAGCCGGTCGCCGAGGCGCCGGACTCCTTCCGCGATCTCGCCGAGGCCGCGATCGACACCTCGGTCGAGGGCAAGCTCGTGGAGTAGCCCGGCAGGGGCGTATGGGCGCATGGGTGTGCGGGCGCACGCGAAGCGGCGAAACTGCGCGGCAGGCGCGGCTGCCGGCTCGGCACGTGGCCGAGGCGGGGAGGAGACGCCCTTGTCCCCGGTCGATCAAGTGCGCGTGCACGACGTCGCCGAGTCCAGGCAGGACCTCGTCATACGCCCTTTTTGCGTCGACGAGCTGGACTCTCAGGGGAACTTCCCCGGCCATCGGTACCGGCGAGAGGCGCGTGTGCGGGGGAACCGCCGGCACCCGCTGGCTGCGTCACGACAGTCACCACCGAGCTCACCGCCTCGCGGGGAAGAGCAGCACGGAAAGACCGGCGGGGGATGACCGTTCCTTACGCGCGCCGCGATGGCCGGGGCGCGGCGACGTGCGCTCCCCGGCCATCGGTTCGGAAGCGATCTCAGCTGAACATGTCGACGACCTGCAGCTGCAGATCGTTGAGGATCTGCTCGCGCTCGGCCAGCGGCGCCTCCGCCATGAGCTTGACCTGGCCCAGCGGGGGCTGGCCGCTCGGCGCCGGGGCACCGGGCATGGTGCTGTAGGCGCCGGTCTCGGCGATCACCGTCTGAGCCTCCGGGGTGAACAGCCAGTTCATCAGCAGCTCGGCGGCCTCGGGGTGGGGCGCCGTCTTCGCGAGGCAGTAGGCGTCCGCCGTGGTCACGTTGTCGGCAGTGAGCGGGAAGGAGAACTCCACCGGCACGCCCTTGGCGATCACGGCGTCCGCGAAGCCCTTCCAGACGAGGATTCCGATCGGATAGCGGCCGGCGCCCACGGCGGAGACGATCTCGGGCTCGGACGAGACGATCTGCAGATCCTGCGCCTTGAGCCTCTCGATGTAGCCCGCGCCGAGGGCGGAGTTGTCCGGGAGCAGCATCTGCGCGAAGGTATAGGTCGCGATCCCCCCGCCGGCCGGGTCGCCGATCGCGATCTTGCCCTTCCACTCCTCGTCGAGCAGGTCCTGCCATGACGTCGGGACGTCGGACTCATCCACCATGTCGGTGTTGTAGACGATGCCGAAGATGGAGATCGACGGAGCGGCCACGGTGGCATCCATCGGGAGCCAGATCGGATCGAGCCCCGTCGTCGTCGCCAGATCCAGACTCGTGCACTGGCCCTTGGCGCTGAGGTGCGCGGCGGGCGTGTCTCCCGTGGCGACCACGTCGATGACATGATTGCCGCTGGTCGCCTCGGAGTCCAGCTTCGCGGCGGTCTCCGGCGGTGCGGCGTCCTGCGGTGTGATGGTGATCCCGGGGAAGCGCTGGGCGAAGGCGTCCCACAGCTCCGGCGACGCGGTCGCCGCAGGGCCTTGGATGACGATCGTCGCCCTGTTCTCGGTGAGGGCGGATTCGTACAGGTCCGCCATGTGGGCCGTCGCCTCGGCCCCGCCGAGCGCCACGGGGTCGAGCTCGGCTGCCTGCTGCGGGGTCGGGCTCGCGCATCCGGCGAGGGCGGTCAGGGCGGCGAGAGCCAGGGCGGCCGCTGCGGCCGTTCTCTTGGGTGCCATCAGTGTTCCTCTTCACTGAGTGGGTGGTGTGCTCTGAGTGGGTGGTGTCGACGTCGATGTCAGGAGTGGTGGTGGTCGCAGGTGCAGGAGCCCGGCCCGCAGCAGCCCCCGGCCGCCAGGCTCTGCGCCTGTGAGGACTCCGGGATGTCCATCGCCGGGTTGACGTCGAGGAAGCCGTGCGGCTTGAACCAGAAGCCCGCGTAGTCGACCGGCATGATCGGCCAATCCTCCGGGCGAGGGACATGGGTAAGGCCGAAGGTGTGCCACAGCACGATGTCCGTGCCCTCGATGGGGCGATCGTCCGCCGTGTAGGCCGGCAGCCCGGCGCCGCCCTGGTGGGCGTTGGGGAAGCGACCGGCGGGCCAGCGCTCCTCCCGGTCGTACGCGGTTCCCCACAGATGCCTGGTCGCGTAGGCGGCGCGTGCGGTGAGGATTGAGGCGGGGTCGGCCATGAGCAGCGCCGTCGGCTCGGGGTGGAGCCGGTAGGCGGTCGGTTTCCCGATGTAGTTCGTCTTCGAGGCGGAGCGCACCTCCCAGACGCGTGCGACGGCGGCGTGGGCGACCCGCTGCGCCTCGTGCTCGGAGCGCAGCGGCGTCTCGGTCCAGGTGAAGGCATTGCCGAACGGGTTCTCGTCGCCCATCGGGATGCGGGCGACGTCGACCTCGAACAGGTCGTTGTCCTCGCCGTCGATGGCCACGTCGAGGCGGGCGCAGAACAGATGCTGATGCACGGGGGCGAACACGCCCGGCGCGATCTCGGGCGCGTGTCGATCGGTCGAGCCGGGAGTCCCGGCGCCGGTGAAGACGATGCCGGTCGCCTTGGCCTCGACCTGGATCGAGCCGTCGAGGTAGAAGTACCAGTAGAAGCCGTAGTCGTAGTTGCCGATCGTGGAGAAGTACGAGACGACGAGCCGGCGGGACCGCCGTACCTCGGCGCCGACGGGTCCGGGTTCGGTGTGCTTCCAGAGGATCCCGTAGTCCTCCTCGTGCATGCAGACGACGTTCGGGACCTGGACCGCGTGCCCCTGGTCGTCCGCGACGCAGCCGTCGAAGTAGTGGATCACCCCGAGGCAGTCGCAGCCCAGCGTCAGGGGGTTCGCGCTCGTGCCGAGCAGGTACTCGCCGGCATCGAAGTAGCTGATCCAGTAGCGGGTGCTGCTGGTGTCGCCGTAGGGCACCACCATCTCGGGGATGCTCGCCCGGGTGAGGACTGGGCGGCCCTCGAAGCGCACGTCGTGGAGCACCAGTCCTTCCCGCGCGTCGAAGCCGACCCGCATGCTCCATTTCTCCCATTCCACGAGGGATCCGGTGACCCGGAAGCTGGGCCCCTCGGGCTGGATGATCTCGAGTGGCGTCAGACTCGTGCGCGCGGGGCCCACCGCATCCGGAGTGTATCTGCCGCTCCCCGCCGGCACCGGGGTGTCGCCATCGTCCTCGACTCGGATGATCTCGTTCGTGATGATGTCGATGTGGGCGATGAGGCCCTCCACCGGGTGCGCCCAGGGGATGTCGTCCTCGCTGTCGCGCAGGAAGGTCAGCGAGCGGATGACGCGCCGGCCCCGCTCGTCGTCCCGGTCGACGAAGCCGGGTGCGAGCGGCGGGCAGAAGGCGAGCTCGATGCGGTCGGCGAGTCCGCGGCGCGTCATCGCCGCCCGCCATGCGGGGGAGGCCTTCACGAGCTCTTCTGCGCGCGCGTACTCCTCGAAGAGGAACTTGGGCTGACCGTATGGCGGTGTGGACGGGTCGTGATCACGGACCCGGAGCACTTCGCGGCCCGAGACCGAGACGAGCGCCTCCTTCACCGCTCCCGTCGTCGTGTCCAGCAGGGTGACCTCGACCTCGCGGTCGAAGGGGGTTCCCGGGATCCAGGCGGCGAGCTCCTCCTTGGACGGCTCGTGGTGCAGCACCATGGGTACGCGCCAGGGGCCCTGCAGGAGACCCGCGTCGACGAGGACCGATCGGGCGGTCTCGATGTCGTGCGCGTCGAGCGGATCCAGGGGGTGGGCGACGGCAGACACGACGGGTTCGTCGTGTCGCGCGTGGTCGGCGAGGGAGTGGGTCGGCATCGGGAGCCCTCCTGAGCATTCCTGCTTTTATTTTGATCGGTTGATCAATATAGTGAGACATCGGGCCGGGTAAATCAACCCTTCCCCCGGATCCGACCCACAGTGAGGTGGCCAGATGATGAGCAGTCCCACGGTCGACGCCGCGCCGGACGTGGCGCCCACGGGAGGAGCGCCGGCCCGGCGCCCCGAGCGGGACGAGACGTCGTCGAGCGGCCGCGTCCGCCGGATCGCACGGTTCGTGGGCATCGCCGTGATCGTGGTCGTGCTGCTCGTCCTCTTCGTGCTCCCGGCGGTCATGCTCGTCGTCGGCGCGTTCCGCGATGCTCCCCCGGGGCAGGGGGGAGCGTGGTCGCTCGCCGGATTCGTCGAGACCTATGCCTCGGAGCGGACGTACCTGGTCGCCGGGAGCTCCCTCCTGCTCGCGGTGTCGACGAGCGTGCTGTCGACGGCGATCGGTGCGTTCTTCGCCTGGGTGGCCACGCGCACGCGGACGCCGCTGCGTCGGGTCGTGGACACCGGTCATGCCCGTGGGCATCCTGCTCCCGCAGCTCTACTTCGGACTGGCCTGGGTGATGCTCGGCAACCCTCAGGCGGGCACACTGAACGTGTTCGCCCGTGCCCTGCTGGGGGAGGGCGCGACGCCCTTCGACGTCAACTCCTGGGCAGGACTCATCGTGCTGCAGAGTCTGAGCTTCGCGCCGATCGCCTATGTGCTGCTCATCGGGGTGTTCATCCGGATGGATGGCGCGCTGGAGGAGGCGGCCCGGATCTCGGGCGCCGGTCCGGTGCGGACGCTCTTCGGCACGACGCTGCGCGTGCTGACGCCCGCGCTCGGCGGTGTGCTCGTGCTGCAGACCACCGGCATCTTCGCGGCGTTCGAGCTGCCGCTGCTGTTCGGCACGCCCGCGGGGATCTCGGTGTTCTCCACGGAGGTCTACCGCGACATCTACGTCTACCTGCCCTCGCGCTACGACAAGGCCAGCGCGCTGTCGCTGATGCTCATCGCCTTCGTGGCGGTGGCCGTCTTCCTGTACACGCGCGTGGTCGGCTCGAAGTCGTACACGACCGTGACGGGGAAGTCGTTCCGTCCGCAGCCGGCCGACTACGGGCGCGTGCAGTGGGTGTTCTGCGCCGCGTTCGTGCTGTTCACCGCGGTCTCGATCGTCCTCCCCGTGGCCGAGCTCGTGCTCGGCTCGTTCCAGCCCCTGTTCGGGGTGTACCGGAACTTCACCGTCGACAACTACGCGAAGGTCCTCACCGACCCGGCGATCCTCAGCGCCATCGGCAACACAGCGGTACTCGGCGTCGGGGGCGGGTTCCTCGCGATGCTCCTGGCGACGCTCCTCGCCTACGCCGCCGCCCGTCGCGGGCGAGCGGCGAAGGGCTTCGTCGGCATTCTGACCTGGATCCCCTGGGCGATCCCCGGCATCGTCCTCAGCCTCGGGATGCTGTGGGCCTATCTGTCGATCCCCGGTCTGCGGTCGCTGTACGGCACGATCTGGCTGCTGCTCGTCGGCCTCGTCGTCTCAACCGTGCCGGTCTCGGCGCGCACCGCCGAGGGAGCGCTGGCGGGCATCTCGCGCGAGCTCGAGGAGGCCGGCCGGATGTCCGGAGCGTCACCGGTGCGCGTGTTCGGCGACATCATCGCGCGGATCATCGCGCCGAGCTTCTTCGCCGGGTGGGCGCTCTCCGCAGTGTTCATCTCCGGAAACCTCTCCTTCCCGATCCTGCTCGCCTCGCCCGACACCCAGACGATCGCGACGCTGTCGTACTCGATGTACATGCGGGGCGACTCCGCGGTGGCCGCCGCGCTGTTCTGCACCATCGGAGCGGTCCTCATCGTCCTCTACCTGCTCTATCTGGCCGGCGGCATGCTCATACGCCGCGGTGTCAGCCGCTTACGGAAGGAAACGTAGATCATGACCGCACCGGAGACCGTGATCGTCGCCGACCGCATCTACACGGGCGAATCCGAGGGGAGCTGGGTCGAGGCGGTCGCCGTCGCCGGCGGCATCGTGACGGCGACCGGCCGTCGGCGCGACCTGCTCGCGAAGGCGGGCCCTTCAACGCGGGTGGTCGACGGCTCCGGGCTCTGCGGCATGCCGGGACTCGTCGACGGCCATGTGCACCTGGGCATGGGCGGGCGGTCCCAGCATGAGCTGCAGCTGTCGCGATCGGACGACATCCCCCAGGTCCTTCGCGCGGTCGAGGAGCACGCCCCGCGGCTGGGGCCGGAGGAATGGATCGTCGGCAACGGGCTGGGCGCGGCGTTCCACCGGGTGACCGCGGAGGACATGCGTGCACTGGAGATCGCAGCGGGCGGGCGGCCCGTTCTTCTGCGCGAGGCGTCGTTCCACAATCGCTGGGTCTCGCGGCGCGTGCTCGCGGCCATGGGTGTGCGTGACGGCGAGGGCCGAGACGACGGGTTCGGCCGCGACGTCGACGGCGCGCTCAACGGCCGTCTGTACGAGGACGCCTGCACGGGGGCGGAGGTCGCGCTCACGGCCGCGAACGGGAGCGACGAGCTCCGTCAGGACATGTGGCTCACCTCGGCGTTGCGGGTGATCGCCTCGTACGGCATCACATCGGTCCAGGACGCAGCCACCGTCGACTACATCTGGAACTCGCTGTCCCGTATCCAGGCACGCGGAGATCTCAGCGCCCGCGTCGTCGGCTCGATGCCCGTGCGGCCGTTCGTCGAGGACGGGATGCACGGCGAGGAGCTCTGCCGCGCGGCGGAGAGGGTGCGCGGCCCGCTGCTCTCGCCCGACTTCGTCAAGATCGTGATGGATGGGGTCCCTGACACCCACACGAGCGCGATGCTGCATCCCTATTCCTGTCATCCCGGCGCGCACCCCGGACTGGTCGGCGAGGCGTACTGGAGCAGGCAGGAGCTCGCCGAGACGCTCATCGATGTCGCCGGCCGTGGCTACGGCGCGAAGATCCATGCGACCGGCGATGCGTCGGCCCGCCTCGTGCTCGACGCCGTCGCCGACGCGCGTCGTGTCGTCGGACCCGAGCCGATCTTCCAGATCGCCCACGCGATGTTCGTCGCACCGGATGACGTCGCACGGCTGGGGGAGCTCGGCGTCGTCGCCGATGCCTCGCCCTTCCTCTGGGAGTCGCATCGGGTGCCGCGGTTCGCGGAGATCGTCGGCCCTGCGACCGGCAACTGCTGGGCGTTCCGCGACATCGTCGACTCCGGTGGATTGGTGGCCGCCGGATCGGACTGGCCCGCCGTGTTCGCGTCCCCCGATCCCTGGGGAGCGCTCGAGTCGCTCGTGACCCGCCAGAGGATCGGCGGCGACCACGACGGCGGAGCCGCGGCATCCGGCCTTCAGCGGCTCACCGTCGACGAGGCGGTCGCAGCCTGCACGCGGAACCCGGCGCGGGCGATGGGCAAGGGGACGGAGTGCGGACGGCTCCTCCCCGGTATGTCGGCCGACCTCATCCTCGTCGACCAGGACGTCTACCGGGTGTCGCCGACGGCGATCCATGCGACGACGGTGCAGGCGACCTGGTTCGCGGGACGAGAGGTGTTTTCTCGCGGGTGACGCCTCCGCCGGGGCACCCGGACTCGGACGGAGGATAGGATGATCCCGTGCCGAAGGTCGTGGATCATGAGGAACGCCGGGCGCAGATCGTCGAGGCATATCTGAAGGTGGTCGCACGTTCCGGCCATGACGCGGCGACCTCCCGCACGGTCGCGGAGGAGCTCGGCATGGTCCCGGGCGGACTCTGGCACTATTTCGCCTCGTTCACCATGATCGAGCAGCGGGCGGCCCTCCGTGTCGGCGAGCGGACGCAGGAACGGATCCTCCTTCGCACCGCGGGGCTGCGCGGGCTGTCGCGACTGAAGACGCTCATGCATGAGGTGCTGCCGATGGAGAAGGAGACTCGCGACGAGGCGGCGATCGTGGTCGGATTCTGGGGGCAGATGACCCGGCGTCCGAGCCTGGCCTCCATGAGGCGGGCCCCGCACGAATGGTCGGGCGAGATCCGGGCGGCACTCGACGAGGCCATCGAGGACGGCGAGCTCCGTGTCGACACCCCCGTCGAGGACCTCCTCCTCCTGCTCCGATCGATCACCTATGGGCAGCAGGTCTCGGAGGTCGTGGACGGCCCCGCCGGGAATCCCGAGCATCGGCTCGTGTTGGACACCGCGCTGCGGCCCTGGCTCACCGGGGGCCCGGTCGGGAGCTGAGGCACCGCGCTCCGTGCATCGGCATCGCGCCGGGACCGCCCTCCGTCCGGATCATGCGACGCGTCGTAGACGAGTGTGACGCCGTGATCGTCGCTGCGGGCCTCAGCCCTGCTGCGTCGCCTCAGCTCTGCTCCGTCGCCTCCGCCGTGGTGAGGAGCGTGTGGCAGCGGACGAGGCGACTCAGCCACCAGTCGCGGCGGTCGGCCGGCGCGGCGAAGCGGTCCAGGCGAGCAGGGTCGGGGACGACGCGCTGCACGGGGATCGAGCCGTCCACGGGTCGCATGTCGTCGGCGACGTCCTCAGCGAAGAGCGCGGCGGTGCCCAGGCCGCAGGCATAGGGGAGCTCTGGCAGGGCCGCGGCCAGCGCCGCCCCCTGGGCGAGGCCCACCGCGGTGTCGAGGGCCGAGGAGACGACGACCGGGAGGCCCGCCTCGGCGACGATGCGCAGCGCCCGGTCGATGCCGCCGAGGGGCTGTGCCTTGACCACCAGCAGGTCGGCCGCACCGGCCCGCGCGACGGCCAGCGGGTCGTCGGCCTTGCGCACGCTCTCGTCCGCGGCGACGGGGATGTCCAGGTAGCCGATCCGCTCGCGCAGCTGCGCCAGCTCGGGCACGGTCTCGCAGGGCTGTTCGAGGTACTCCAGATCGAACTCGGCGAGGGCGTGGACACCGCGCTCGGCCTCATCGAGGTTCCAGGCGCCGTTGGCGTCCAGGCGCACCCGTCCCTCGGGCCCCAGGACCTCCCGCACCGCGCGCACGCGGGCGACATCGTCGGCGAGCGTCTGGCCGCGCTCGGCGACCTTGACCTTGGCCGTGCCGCACCCGGGGAAGCGGGCCAGGACGGCCGCGACCTGCTCGGCGGCCACCGCGGGGACGGTCGCGTTCACCGGGATCCGCTCCCGCAGCGCCGGCGGACGGGGCGTCCATGCATCCGCGATCGCGGCGCGGAGCCAGGTCGCGGACTCGCGGTCGTCGTACTCGGTGAAGGGGGAGAACTCCGCCCACCCCTCCGGCCCCTCGAACAGCAGCGCCTCGCGCACGTCCACGCCGCGGAAGCGGGTGCGCATCGGCAGCGCCACCACGCGTGCGGTCTCGCGCAGCTCGGCGAGTGGGGGGAGCGTCATGGGGCCCTCCGTGCGGGTGGAGATCGGTGCGGTCGAAACAGAGAGGGTCAGGCCGGGGCGCCGCCGGGCGCCGGCGCGTCGGGGCCGCTCTCCGGCTCCCCGCCCGCGGATTCGCCTTTCACATCGTCTTCGCCGTCTCCGTCGCGGAACTCGTCGCCCTCGAGCAGACGGGCGAGCGCCTCGTCGAACTCGTCCGGCTGCGGCTCCTCGCCGCGCGCGGTCGCCTCCAGGCGGGCGATCAGGATGCTCGGATCGTCGATGTCGGTCGCGGTGGGCATCAGATCCGGATAGTCCCACAGGGCGTCGCGCGCGGCCACGCCGACCGCGTCGGTCACCGCCTGCCACATCGCGGAGGCCTCGCGCAGCCGGCGAGGGCGCAGGGTGAGCCCGACCAGGGCTCCGAGCGCCTCCTCCGCGGGGCCGCCGACCGCGCGGCGCCGACGGGCCGCCTCGGCGATCCGGACGCTCTCCGGGAGCCGTGCCGTCGCCTGTGCGGTCACCACGTCCACCCAGCCGTCGATGAGCGCGACGAGGTTCTCCAGCCGCGCCAGCGCCTCGCGCTGCGCCTCGGTCTGCGCGGGCAGGAGCGCGCCGCTCTCCAGCGCCTCGCGCAGCTCCTCGGGGTTGGAGGGATCCAGCCGGCTCGCCACGTCCTCCAGCGCATCGACGTCCACCCGCACCCCGGCGGCGAACTCGTGGATCTGAGAGAGCACGTGCAGGCGCAGCCACTTCGCGTGCCGGTAGAGCCGGGCGTATGCGAGTTCCCGGGCCGCCAGATACAGGGCGAGCTGATCCTCCGGGATCTCCAGCCCGGCACCGAAGTCGGCGAGGTTCTGCGGGATGACCGCGGCGGTCCCGGCCGGAAGGACGGGGATGCCCACGTCGCCGCCGGAGACCACCTCACGGGAGAGGCGGCCGAGCACCTGCCCGAACTGGGCGGCGAACAGCGCGCCGCCCAGGCCACGCATGAGCGTTCCGGCGCCGGTGACGAGGCCGCGCATCTCCTCGGGCACCTGGCCGTCGAGGGCGGACATCAGCGCGTCGGCGATCGAGGTCGACACAGGGGCGGCGATCTCCTGCCACACCGGCAGCGTCTCCTCCACCCACTGGCTGCGGGTCATCGCCCTCGGCGCCTCGGCGAGCTCGGAGATCGTGGTCGCCTCGCCCAGCCACAGCCCGGCCAGCGCGAAGGCGTCACGCAGCGAGGAGCGCGCGCCGTCGGTGATGCCGAGCCCGTCCTGGTTCGCGATGTGCAGGGCCTGACGCCGCGCGTTCTCCCAGGGATCCTGGCCGAGGAAGCTCTGGGCGCCGGCGGAGCCCATGAACTGGGTCATCATCGCCTGCAGGGCCGCCGGGTCCGCATCGCCGAGCCCGCCGAGCGCGTCCGAGAGCGCGGACGGGTCGAACTCCCCGCCGGAGAACATCCGGCGCAGGAACTCCTGGAAGTCCTCGGGGTGGGGGGTGTCGTCCGTCATCGTCGCCCTTTCCTCGGCGCTCTCAGCCGTCATGAAGCCGCCGGTTCTACGCTAGTCACCGGAATCCCCTCGCACCCGGCTTCGGCGGAGATCCCTGTACGCCGGGCGCGAACGACCCCAGGAAGGCACGCCGTTGGCACATCCCCCGTACGCGTCGGCGGCCGATTCCCCGGGACCCGTCCCGCCCTCTCCGGTCGCTCGTCGCCTGCGGCGCAACATCGGTCCGTGGGCACTGCTGGTCGCGCTCGTCGCGCTGGTGATCCTCGTCCTGATCCCCGCCCCGTACGTGATCCAGAAGCCGGGCCCCGTGTACGACACCCTGGCGAGCATCACGACGGCGGACGGCGAGGAGGTGCCGCTGATCTCCGTCGAGGGGGCGGAGAGCTATCCGGCCTCGGGCAACCTGTGGCTCACCACCGTGCAGGTGCAGGGCAACCGCGAGCAATCGCCCGGCTGGGCGCAGCTGGCGCTCGCCTGGTTCGACCCCTCGCGCGCCGTGCTCCCCGTGGACGCCGTCTTCCCCGCAGGGGTGACCGCCGAGCAGCGCACCGAGCGCAACGCGACCCTCATGGTCAACTCGCAGACCGAGGCGACGGCCGCCGCCCTCGGCGCCCTCGGGTACGACCTGAACGCCGAGGTCGAGGTGGCGCAGGTCGTCGAGGGGTCGCCGGCCGAGGGGGTGCTGGAGCCGGGCGACCGGCTGATCTCCGCGAACGGCCGCTCCCTGCCCGCGGCGACCTCGCTCCGGGAGATCGTGCAGGAGGGCGCGGGCGATGCGGTCGAGATCCTCCTCGTCCGCGACGGCGCCGAACGCACCGTGCAGGTGACGCCGGAGGCGCAGCGGGACGAGCAGGGGGAGGTCTGGCTCCTCGGGATCACCCTCACCACGGCATACGACTTCCCGATCGATGTGACCATCCAGCTCGACAACGTGGGCGGTCCCAGCGCCGGCCTGATGTTCGCCCTCGGGATCGTCGACATGCTCACGCCCGGAGACCTCACGGGCGGGGCCGATGTCGCCGGCACCGGAACGATCTCCGCCGACGGGACCGTGGGCATGATCGGCGGCGTCCGGCAGAAGATCTTCGGCGCGCGTGATGTCGGCGCCGCCTACTTCCTCGTGCCGCCCGGCACCTGCGGGGAGCTCGCCGGCCACGTCCCGGACGGCATCCGCCCGGTGCCGACCGCCACGCTCGACGAGGCGCGCGATGCCCTCGCGGCGATCGCCGCGGACGACCTCGATGCCCTGCCCCGCTGCCCGGCGGTCTGAGCGACCGGCCCGCGGCGGGGGCGGCGGGACGCCTGCCGTCTGTCTTCCGCCCCGGAACACGTCACGGGGAGGGACGGCTCCAGGCGCTGTCCAGTCATGCGCGCATAGGATGGATAAGTGACCACGACCTCAGCGCCGAATCCGGCCACGCCCCCCGTCCGCTCCGCCTCTCGCCGGGCGCTGGTGATCTCCCTGGTGGTGATCGCCGCCCTCATCGGCGCGTTCTTCCTCTTCTCCTCGCTGTTCACCGAGTACCTCTGGTTCGATCAGCTGGACATGGCGACGGTGCTGACGACGCGCTGGCTGGCGACCGTGTCGATGTTCGCCATCGGCTTCCTCGGCATGGCGATCCCGCTGTTCGTCTGCCTGCAGCTGGCCTATCGGATGCGGCCGGTGTACGTGCGGCTCAGCTCCCAGCTCGACCGCTACCAGGAGGTCGTCGAGCCGCTGCGACGCCTGGCCATGTGGGGGCTGCCGGTCTTCTTCGGCCTGTTCGCCGGCGCCGCCGCGGGCGGCAACTGGCAGCTCGCCTGGCTCTGGGCCAACGGCACGGAGACGGGCCAGGTCGACCCGCAGTTCGGGATGGACACGTCCTTCTACCTCTTCGCGCTGCCCTTCTATCAGGTGGTGCTCGCGTTCGTCTCGGCAGTGCTCCTGCTGTGCGTCATCCTCACGGCCCTGGTGTCCTACCTCTACGGCGCGGTGCGGATCGGCCAGCGCGAGCTGCGCATCTCCAAGTCGGCGCGGATCCAGCTGGCGATCCTCGCGGCCCTCTATCTGGTCGTGCAGGCGGTGAGCCTCTGGCTCGACCGGTACGCGACCCTCGTGCAGGAGGACGACCGGATCACCGGTGCGGCGTACACCACCGTCAACGCGACGATCCCGGGCCTGGCGATCCTGGCGATCCTCGCGGCGCTGGTCGCCGTCCTCTTCCTGATCACCGCGGTGATCGGCCGGTGGCGCTTGCCCCTGGTCGGGACGGCTCTCCTCATCGTCGCCTCGCTCGTGGTCGGCATCGGCTACCCCTGGGTGGTCACCACTTTCCAGGTGCGGCCGAACCAGAACTCGCTGGAGGCGGAGTTCTACCAGCGCAACCTCGATGCGACCAAGGAGGCGTTCGGCATCGCAGAGCTGGAGAAGACCGCGTTCGCCGCCGTCACCGATGTGGCCCCCGGCCAGCTCCGGGCCGACGCGGACACCACGGCGTCGATCCGCATCATGGACCCCGCCGTCGTCAGCCCCACCATCCAGCAGCTCGAGCAGTACCGGGGGTACTACCAGTTCCAGGATCCGCTGGATGTCGACCGGTATGAGATCGACGGCGAGATGCAGGACACCATCGTCGCGGTGCGCGAGCTGAACCTCGGTCAGCTCAGCGACGCAGACAACTGGAACAACCGCGCCGTGATGTACACGCACGGGTACGGACTGGTCGCCGCGGCCGGCAACCAGCGCACCGCCAACGGCGAGCCGGTGTTCCTGGAGCAGGGCATGCCGACCCAGGGCTTCCTCTCCGCGGCCCCCGGCGGCTTCCAGCCGCGCGTGTACTTCGGCGAGGCCTCGCCCGAGTACTCCATCGTCGGAGCTCCCGAGGGAACCCCGCCGGTCGAGATCGACTATGCCCGGACCCAGGGCGACGGAACAGACACCCGGACGACCTTCTCCGGCGATGGCGGCCCGCGGATCGGCAACACCTTCATCAAGATGCTCTACGCGCTGAAGTTCCAGTCCGAGCAGATCCTCTTCTCGGACTACGTGAACGAGGAGTCGCAGATCCTCTACGACCGGCACCCGCTCACGCGCGTGCAGAAGGTGGCGCCGTACCTGAGCCTCGACAGCGACCCGTACCCGAGCGTCGTGGACGGACGGCTCGTCTGGATCGTGGACGGCTACACCACCAGCGCCACCTACCCGTACTCGACGAGCGTGAGCCTCAGCGACGCGATCGCCGACTCGAACGCGCAGGCCACGGCGTTCGCGCTGGACGAGATCAACTACATTCGCAACTCGGTCAAGGCCACGGTCGACGCCTACGACGGCTCGGTCACCCTGTACGCCTGGGACGAGGAGGACCCGATCCTCCAGACCTGGCAGAAGGTCTACCCGGCCACCGTCATGCCGATCAGCGAGATGTCGGGTGACCTGATGAGCCACGTGCGCTACCCGACCGACCTGTTCAAGGTGCAGCGGGCGATGCTCGGCGTGTACCACGTGGACGACGCGCTGTCGTTCGCGCTGCGCGACAACGCCTGGCAGACGCCGAACGACCCGCAGAACGACACCCGTCTGCAGTCGCCGTACTACCTGTCCATGCAGATGCCCGGCCAGGACGAGCCCCGGTTCTCGATGTTCACCACCTTCATCCCGGCGGCGCAGGGGACCAGCAGCCGCAACGTGCTCACCGGCTACCTCGCGGTGGACTCCGACGCCGGAGCGGTCGCGGGGGAGAGGGCGGCCGGATACGGGCAGCTGCGGCTGCTCGAGATCGACGCCGACACCACGGTGCCCGGGCCCGGCCAGGTGCAGAACACCTTCACCACCGACGTGAGCATCTCGCAGCAGCTGAACGTGCTGACGCTGAGATCGCAGGTGATCAACGGCAACCTGCTGACCCTGCAGGTCGGCGGCGGTCTGCTGTACGTGCAGCCGGTGTTCGCGCAGTCGAAGGAGGGCACCCAGATGCCCCGACTGCAGATGATCCTCGTGGCCTTCGGCGACCGTGTCGCCTTCGCGGACACCCTCACCGCGGCCCTGGACAACCTCTTCGGCGGGGACTCCGGTGCCGCCGGCGGGGACGAGAACACCGAGCTGGACGGGCCGCTGGATCCCGAGGATCCGACGGCGCCGCCGACGGGCACGGCCGACACCCAGCGCCAGGCGGCGCTGGAGGCGGCGCGTGACGCCATGCTCGCCCGTGACGCGGCTCTCAAGGCCGGGGATCTGGCCGCCTTCGCCGCGGCCGACGCCAAGCTGACGGAAGCGGTGAACACCCTTCTCGCCCTGCAGGAGGCCGAGACGGGCGCCGTGGTCGAGCAGACCCCGGGGCAGACCGAGGAGACGCCGGCGCCCTGACCGGCCCGAGAACTCGTCTCGTCGTGGGCCCCCCGCGGGGGGGGGGCCCGGGGGGGCGGCGCGGGGGGGGGCGGGGGCGGGGGGGGGGCCCCGGGGGGGGGGGGGGCGGGCCCCCCCGG